>JANMDX010000234.1:0-8816 GCA_031376505.1 Acidobacteriota bacterium | reverse complement strand
GTGGCCATCCACACGGTCGAGTAGCCGATGGCCGTGCCGATCTCGAGCACGCGCGTGGCCCGGCTGGTACGCGTCAGCGCGTGCAGCAGCGCACCCGTGAGCGGATCGACGATGGGGATGCTGGTTGCGAGGCCCTCGTTGCGGATGCGATCGAGCACATGCGTGGGCGGGCGCGTGAGGCCCGCGAGGTAGGCGGCGACGGCGGGCGGCGTCAAGGTGCTCATCGGGGTGGCCGATTGTAAGCTAGGCTGAACGGCGTGAGACACACCAAGATTGTTGCCACGCTCGGTCCGGCGACCAAGGACGACGCCGCGCTTGACGCGTTGCTTTCGGCCGGCGTCGATGTGGTCCGCCTCAACTTCTCGCATGGCACCCACGAGACCCACCGGGCCACCTACGAGCGGGCGCGCGCCGCCGCGGCCCGGGTTGGCCGCTACGTGGCCATCATGCAGGACTTGAGCGGTCCCAAGATTCGCACGGGTCTCCTCGACGGGGGCCAGCCCCTCGACTTGCGCGAAGGCGACACGCTCGTGGTGGCGACGGGCGACTTTGTGGGCGGACCAGGGCGCGTGTCGACGACCTATGCCGAGCTGGCCAGGTCGGTGAAGGCCGGCGATCGCCTGCTGCTCGACGACGGCCGTATCGAACTGGCCGTGGAAGGCAGCGACGGCGTGGCGATTACGACGCGCGTCGTCAACGGCGGCAAGCTCGCGGAGCACAAAGGCATCAACGCGCCGTCGGTAGCGCTGCCCACCGGCGCGCTGACCCTGAAGGACGCCGAGGATCTGGCATTCGGACTGTCGCTCGGCGTGGACCTGGTGGCGCTGAGTTTCGTACAGTCGGCCGGCGACCTCACGAGCGCGCGCGCGCTGGCGGTGGCGCACGGGGTGCCCGACGTTCCACTCGTGGCCAAGCTCGAGCGGCCCGAGGCGATTGCCCGCCTCGACGAGATCCTCGACCATGCCGACGCCGTGATGGTGGCTCGCGGCGACCTGGGCCTCGAAGTGCCGTTTTCGCGCGTACCGCGCGTGCAGAAAGATATTCTGCGCACGGCCAACGCCCGCGGCGTGCCCGTGATCGTTGCCACCCAGGTGCTCGAGTCGATGATCAAGGAGCCGCGACCCACGCGCGCGGAAGTGAGCGACGCGGCCAGCGCGGTCGACATGGGGGCGAGCGCCATCATGCTCGCCGGCGAAACGGCCGTGGGGAAGTATCCCATCCGTGCCGTCGAAGCGCTCGATGCCATCATTCGCGATGCCGAATCCGACGGCGTGCATCTGCCGATGGCCGTACCGCGTCTTGCGAGCGAAGGCCCGTGGGACCACTCGTCGGCGCTGGCAGATGCCGCGATTGGCTTGGCCACGCGCGCGCATGCCGGCGCCATCGTCGCCGTGACCCGCGAGGGGCGCACCGCGCGGCTGCTGTCGAGCGGCCGTCCGTCGGCGCCGATCTACGCCGCGACCGATCGCCCTGAAGTGGCCCGCCGGCTCGCGCTCTGGTGGGGCGTATGCCCGCTCGTCGTGTCGCTTGAAGGCGACGTCGATCAGGTGGCAGCGCGCGTGGTCGATCACCTGCGCGGCATCGGCGCGCTCTCGGCGTCGCCGACCGCGGTGATCGTCAACGTCAGCCCCGACTTGGATCTGGGCGCGGCGAACTTCGTCAGAATCAGACGGGCCTGAAGGTCTGGATGGGTCGACTCCGGCTGCGGCCGACCCGCGCTACTTCGCGAAGCGCTCCAGGCGATACGGCTTCAGGATCTCCACCTCGACCTGGTCGAGCAGCTCGATGGCTGCCAGCTGACCCACGGCGGGCGAGAGTGTGATGCCGCTGTGCATCGCCGCCAGGTACACGTTTGGCCGGCTGGCCACGCGGCCGATGATCGGTTGACCGTCGGCCGGCAGCACGCGGAAGCCGAGGGTGACGCGGTCGAGCGTGGTGTCCTTCAAGCGCGGGACGAGTCGGCTGGCACCGTCGAGCAGCTTGCGGCCCGTGGCGGCGCTGGTGTCGCGCGAGGGGGAGCCGCCGAAGTCCACGCCGGTCACGATCTCGCCGTTGGGCAACTGCTTCAGCGTGGCCCCTGGCGCCACGATGATGCGCTCCAGTAGCCGCGCGTGCGGCGTGGTGTGCGCCAGCAGGCCCGGCGATTCTTCCATCGGCACGTCGAATCCGAGCAGCTTGCCCAGCACGGGCATGTCTACGCCGGTCGCGAGCACCACCGCGTCCACCGCGAGCGTCTCGTTGCCCACGCGCAGGCCGCGTACGGCGGCTCCGTCACGATCGAAGGCCGACACCGCGGCCGGATGGCGCACGACCGCGCCGTGAGCCACGGCGGCTTCGAGCAGCAGCCTCGTCGCAGCCACCGGATCCACCGTGCCTTCTTCGTCGCAGAAGCTGCCGGCCGCCACCGGACCCGGTTCGAGCATCGGCACCAGGCGCCGCAACTCGGGCGCATCCACGAGCCGTGCGCTGTAGCCCCATGCCTGCTGCGCGGCCACGGCGCGCCGGAACGCCTCGGCCCGGTCGGCCTCGGCCTGCCACTGCAGGGTGCCGCCCCACTGCATCACCAGCCGCGGCCCAAGCTCGTGTTCCAGCCGGCGCCAGCCGGCCATGCCCAGGTGGTTCAGATCGTAGTAGCCGCGCGGACGTTTCGAGCCGGCGTTGATCCACGCAAACGAGTTGGCAGTGGCGCCGGCGGCCGGCGCGCGCTGCTCGAGCAGAGTCACCTCAGCGCCGCGCTTGGCCAGGTGATAGGCAATCGACGCGCCCATGATGCCGCCGCCGACCACAGCGATGCGTCGCGGCGCACGGGCCGCGAGCCGCACCGAGCGGGTGGCCAGCGAGGCCGTGGCGAGCCCGAGCGTGGCGACGAAGCGGCGACGGTGCATGTCACACATGACGTGTTCCCCCTGGTCCCTGGTCCCTGTTTCACCAGCCGCTAGTCCCTAGTCCCTAGTCCCTAGATTGTGGCTCCGTCGCGCACGAACTCGCCGCGCTCGAAGCGGTCGACCGCAAACGGGGTGATGTCGAACGTGCGGCTGGTTCCGAAGCGCACGAGTTCTGACACGACGAGTCCGGTGGCCGGCGACATCATCAGGCCGTGGCCACTGAACCCACTGGCGAAGATGAACCCCGCCAGTGCCGGGTGCTCGCCGAGCACCGGGTTGTGGTCGGGCGTCATCTCGTAGTGCCCGGCCCATCCGTGCACGTCGCGCACGTCGACCGCAGCCGGCAGCCGTCGTATGAGCGCAGGATAGAACTCGCTTTCCCAGCGGACGTCGTCGCACGCCAGATTTTCGCCGGCCGGCTCATCCCACTTTGTGAACGCCAGGATGATGCGATCGGGTTCGCCGGGCCCGACCGCGTCGTCGTGGCGCCAGTGCACGCCGCCCGGATCGATCACCATGGGAAAGCGCGAGGGCCAGGGGTACGGCAGCGTGCAACGGAAGAGCAGCTGGCGCACTGGTTCGACCGGGACGGCGAGACCCGCGAGCGCGGCGACGCGTCCCGCGAGCGCGCCCGCGGCATTCACGACGACGGGCGCATCGAGTTGGCCGCCCCCGGCGAGTTGGACGCCTTCGACGCGTCCACCCGAGACGTGGATGTCCACGACCTCGTCGGTCACGTACTCCACGCCCGCCGCCTCGGCCGCGGCGCGAAAGCCAAAGAGCACCTCGCGCGGATTCGCGTAGCCATCGTGCGGGCCGAAGAGTCCGAAACGAATGTCGTCGAGCATCAGACCGGGCACGAGCGCGCGGATCTCGTCCGGGCTCAGGCGCAGCTGCACCGCGCCAGCCTCGGCCTGGGCGGCCTCGCGCGCGGCGACCTCGTGTGCGTTGTGCTCGTCGGCGAGAAAGAGGTACCCACGTTGGCGAAACCACGCGCGGGGCGTGTAGGCGTCGGTGCGCATGCGCGTGTCGAACTCGCGCCAGAGCTCTACGCTGTGCTGCACCATCTGCACGCAGACCGCCGAGCCGAACTGCTGGCGGATGCCGCCCATCGCCAGAAACGACGACGCGCGCGCATAGGCGCGGTCGCGCTCGATGACCACGATGCGCCCGGTGACGCCGTCCTGGCGCAGGCGCCACGCGGCGCTCGAGCCCACGACGCCACCGCCGATGATGATGACGTCGGCCGCACCGGTGCTCACGGTCTCGTGTCCTTGATCGTGCGCACGCGGTAAAGCCACTCGTTTTCGAGGTAGTCCTTGAGCGTCGCGAGGGCCTCGGTCCAACCCTCACGGGTCAGGGCGAAATAGCGCTGCCACCGCGGGCCGTCATCCGAGGCGCTCTGGCGCACGGTCACCGTCGTCCTGGCGGGATCGCGTTCCGGCCGGCAGGTGATCTCGAGCGCCATCGGGCCCAGTGGCTCGCTTGACGGCGGCTGCCAGTAGACATCGGCGACAAACAGCGCGCGGTCGGGCGTGTAGTCCACGACCGTGCCGTGCAGCGTGCCGCCAAGCTGTCCGAGCAGCTCATCCCGATCGTCGCCAGAGGACCAGGTCACGGCGAAGGGGCCCGATGGCCGCGCCACGGCCACCGACCGTTCGATTTGCCACCAGTACGCCAAGTCGCGATGCGAGAAGAACGCCTGCATCACGCGCGCGGCCGGCGCCTCGATCACCGTCGAGAGCTCGAATGTCGGCGGTCCCGACGGCGGCGGGTTAGCCATAGAGCAGGAACGGCGCACGTGCGGCGCGGAAGGCGTCTTCGTCAGGGCGCCAGCCTTGGGCGATGGCTTCGGCCGACGCGCCGGCCTCGATCTGTTCGCGCATCCGTGAACTGCCGGCGAGGAGGTCGATCGGCATCAGACGATGCTCGTACTCGTAGGGCGGTGGCCGCCACGCGTAGCTCGTGGGATTGGCCCGCCGCAGCTCTTCGATGACCGCCACGCCCGTGACGACCGGGCGGAACACCGCGCGATCGGTGACGTGTATCTGGCAGCCCCCGCACGTCGCGCCATGGTGTTTCTGAAACGTGGGCTCGAACACGACGGGCCGGAAGACGACGCCAGGCAACCCGTGCGTGTTGAGCCGGTCGGCGAACGACTCGGCGTGTACCCAGGGCGCGCCGACGATCTCGAACGGACGTGTCGTGCCGCGTCCTTCCGACGCCATGGTGCCCTCGAGCAGCACGGTGCCGGGATACACGATGGCCGTGTCGAGCGTGGGCATGTTGGGTGAGGGCATGACCCAGGGCGCGCCGGCCTCGTCGCCGTAGGACGCTCGCCGCCACCCGTCCATGGTGACGACCTCGAGCTTCGCACCGATGCCGAAGTGCTCGTTGAAGAGTCGCGCCAGCTCGCCCACCGTGAGGGAGTGGCGCATTGGAATGGCGTACTGACCGACGAACGACTCAAAGCCGGGCACCAGCGTCTCGCCCTCGACGTCTACGCCGCCGATCGGATTGGGCCGGTCGCACACGATGACCGGCACGCCGTGTTTTCGTCCGGCCACCAGGCAATTCGCCATCGTGTAGATGAAGGTGTAGATGCGCGCGCCGATGTCCTGCAGGTCGATCACCAGTGCATCGAGGCCGGCGAGCATCGCGGCGGTGGGTTCGCGGGTGTCGCTGTAGAGCGAGTAGACCGGCACCCGGCGCACGTCGTCGTGCGCGTGGGGCGACTCGATCATGTTGTCCTGCAAGTCGGACCTGAAGCCGTGCTGCGGCCCGAAGATGGCCCCGAGCGTCACGTCCTCGGCTGCCCGCACGCGGTCGACGACGTGCACGAGGTCGTGGTCCACCGACGCCGGGTTGGCCACGACGCCAATGCGCAGGCCGCGCAGCCGCCCCGAGGCGAGCAGGCGTGTCGATCCGAGCGTTACAGGCATGGGCCGTCCGATTATAGTGGGGAGCCTGCCCGAGACCCTATCGTGAGCCACCTTCCCCGCGCGGCATTCGCGCTCGTGCTCGCCGCCTATGTCTTGCCGCTGGCACTGCCCGTGCCCCTGATGGAAGACGACGAGGGCCTGCACGCCGCGATTGCGGTCGAGATGGTGGAGCGCGGCGATTGGATCGTGCCGCGGCTGTTGACCGAGCCGTTTCTCGACAAGCCGATTCTCTATTTCTGGATGCAGGCCGCCTCCATCTCCGTGCTCGGTCCGTCGGAGTTCTCGGTGCGGCTGCCCGGCACCGTAATGGCACTGGCCGGCGTGGCCGCCACGGGGTGGCTGGCGACCGCTATGTTCGGGGCCGTCGCGGGCGGCTGGGCGGCGCTCTGCTACGCCACGATGCTGCTGCCGTATGCGGTGTCGCTCGCGCCGCTGCACGATCTGGTGATGGTGCCGCTCGTGGTCGTGGCCCTCGGCGCATTCTGGCGCGCCGCGTCTGCGTCGTCGACAGCGGCACTCGCGCGGTGGACGCTGCTGGCCGGCGTGGCCCTGGGGCTTTCGATGCTCGGCAAGGGCCTGACCGGCGTGGGTCTCGTCGGCGTGGGCGTGGCCGCGTGGCTGATCTGGACTCGGGCGCTCTCCTGGCGTCTCGTGCTGGCGGGCGCGGTGGCGATCCTGATCGGTGCTGCGATTGCGTGGCCGTGGTACGCGGCGATGGAACACAGCTCGCCAGGCTACCTTTACTACTTCTTCATGCAGCGGCACGTGGCCGGCGTGACCGACGACACGCAGCGCCACGCTGGCCGGCCCGTGTGGTACTACCTACCGATTGTGCTGGCCGGCACCTGGCCGTGGTTGCTCGCGGCGTGGCCGCGCGGTCGCGCCATGACAACGAATGCCGACCGGCTGCTCGTGAGTTGGTTCCTGGCAGACTTCGTGCTGCTGAGCCTGGCCGGGTCGAAGCTTGCCACCTATGTACTGCCCGCGCTGCCGGCCGTGGCCGTGCTGGCGGGACGCGGCCTGGCCGCGGATGTGGCGTCGGGCGCGTCGGCGCGGCGGTGGATGCGTCTGGCCGGTCTTGTCACTGCGGCCGTACCGATGGCGGGCCTGGCGTTCCTGTGGTGGCAAGAGCCCGTGCCCCCGACCCCGTCCGCCATCCTGGTCGTGCTGATGCCCGCGGCGGCGCTGCTAGCGCTCGCGCGGTGGGCCGCATCGTGGTCCGGCGCCGATCGACTGATGACGGTGACCGCGGCGGCTCTCGTAGCCGTGGCACTTGGCGTGCGGCCCGGCGTGGCCGCGAGCCTGACGGCCCGGAGCCTGGCGAATCACTTCAATACCGCCGGCGCGGTGCCGTCGCAGGTGTGGATCGTCGACGAAGGTGTCGGGTCGTTCGTGTTCTATCTGCGCGAGGACCTGCGGCGCAGGCTCGTGCGGGGCCAGGTGCGTCGTGTGTCTCGCTTCTCCACGCCCGACATTCTGCACGGGTCGCCCGACGCCGTGATCGCCGTGGCCAGCGACCGGGTCGACGGATTGGCGCAGGTGCTCGTGCTCGACGGCGTGCGGCGCCCCCCCGCCGGGCAGTTTCTCGTGTTGCCGCTTGCCGGCTTGCGCGCGCGAGGCGACCAGGCCCGCTAGCCGGACAACGGCTTTGAGGCGTTGCGCAACCGTCACCCACGGGCGCATGCTTGCGTGATGGAGACGCGATTATCGACTGCCGCGGTCCCGCTGATGCTGGCGCTGGCGGCGTCGTCGTGCGCCAGTGGGGGTGGGGGAAGCGTGCGTGCGCCCCAGGCCTCAACTGGCGAGGCGGCGGGCTCGACCGATCCCACCCGCGCATTGCTTGAAGGCGAGTGGCGCCTCCTGTCGATGCAGATGGCTGACGGGGCCGCGCGGCGGGTCAGCGGATTCCTGCGCTACGACCGGTTTGCCAACCTGACGCTGCGCGCGGAACTCGCGGCCGATGACCCTGCGGCCAGCGGCTCGCACACCGTGGTGGCGGCCTTCACCGCGAAGGCCTCTCCTGGGGCTGGCGAGCTCGAGTATGTGGGGCTGCGCGACGATGTGGCGCCCGATCGACTCACGGCCGACGCGGTGAGCATGGGGGAATGGCGTTATTTCGAACTCGCAGGCGATGCGCTCCGCCTCTTCGTGCGCGATCGGGCTGGCCGGCCGGCCGCAACGCTGGTGTTTGAACGGGGACGGTGACGGCCCGAGGTGCGACGGCGATGAAATACACCGTGCTCGACAGTCCTGTCGGACCGCTGATGCTGGCCGGCGACGAGTCCGTCGTGCGTGAGCTGTGGTTCCTGCGAGGACGAGAGCGCGTGGCGCCAAACCCAGCTTGGACCGAGTCGGCGCGAGCCTTCGCCGAGCCCGTCCGCCAGCTAAAGGCCTACTTCACCGGCCGATTGAGGACGTTCACGGTTGGGGTGGAACCAGGCGGTACGCCGTTCCAGAGTGCTGTATGGCAGGCACTGCGTGAGATCCCCTACGGCGAGACGATCAGCTACGGCGAGCTGGCGGCACGAATCGGCAATCCCAGAGCCGTGCGCGCGGTGGGCCTGGCCAACGGCGCCAATCCGGTGTCGATCATCATTCCCTGTCACCGCGTTATTGGCGCCAACGGAGCGCTGGTGGGCTACGGGGGAGGCCTGCCCATCAAGCGTGCGCTGCTGGCGCTCGAGCAGGGACAGGGCGGGCTGCTCTAACGCTGTCGTGACGGGTCCGGTCCACGCGCCGTCATGCGGTCGTGAGCGGCGGGGTGTAAGCTCTCGCCGAGGAGTCGCCGATGCCTGTTACCCGCCGCCGCTTTCTCTCCGGATCCGCGCTGTCACTGGCCGCCGTGCCTCTGGCCGAACTCGCGCGACCCGAAGACCTCTTCGCCGCCGCGCAGGCCGCGCGGCAGACGGCGCCGGTCTTTCGCCACGGCGTGGCCAGTGGCGACCCTCGCGCCGACCGCGTGCTGCTGTGGACCCGCGTTTCCGGCGGG
>JANMDX010000223.1:0-1524 GCA_031376505.1 Acidobacteriota bacterium | reverse complement strand
CGCGGGGCCGAGCTCGATCGCCCGCACGAGGGCCTGATAGCCTCCCGAGGCGCGATACGCGTCGAGGCTCGTCGGATCCACCACACCCACGCGCCGCAGCAGCTTCAAGCCGGCCTGACCCGCCTGCGGCACGAGGCGTCGCAGTTCAGTGAGCGACTCGCCAACGCCGTGCGCCGACGGCCGGGCCATCGCCGCGACTACGTCGGCCGCCTGAAACACTGGCGCGACCACCGTGCGCACCGGCGGGTCACCGGCCGCGACGACCATCACGGCCGGCGCGCGTTCACATTGCCCGAGGCACGGACTGCGCTGCCAGGCCCCGTTGACCAGCGCCGACAGTGCCCCTGATGGCCCGATAGCTGACTCGAGCCCGCGGCAGAGGTCCTCGGCGCCGCGTACGCGGCAGGCGATGTCGTCGCACACGTGCGCAACCGTGCGAGCGGTCGGTTCGGTGGCAAACAGGTGATAGAACGTGAGGACGCCCCAGGCCTCAGCAGGCGGCACGACCAGGCGCAGGCAGATGTAGTTCATGGCGCCGCGGCTCACCCAGCCCACGCGGTCCTGCACCGCGTGAAACGCTGGCAGCAGCAGATGCCGCTGCGCCTCCGACGCCGCCCGTCCCCCGCGCGAGGCTCGGCCATCCAGGGCGATGTCTCGCACGCCACCGTCCCAGCCGCCGTCAGGAGCACCGAGCAGGCGGTCCACCGCGTCGCGCTCTTCTGCAGTCGCCTCCGGGCCGACGACGTGAATATCCACGCGCTACGCCTCGACCGCTTCCAGGCACACGGCCGCGGCCTTGAACTCCGCGGTGCCCGACTTCGGATCGGTCGCGTCGATGGTGAGGTTGTTGGTCGCCACCTCGTCCGGAAAGTGCAACGTCATGAACGTGAGGCCGGGCCGCAGGGCGCGGTCGATATGCACCGGGGCCACGACCGCACCGCGTCTGGAACGCACGCGCACGGCTTGGCCCTCGTGGAATCCCAGTCGCGTTGCGTCCTCGGGCGACACGTCGATGGTCTCGCCCCGCCGCACGGGCGAGGCGTAGCCGCCGGTCTGCACGCCGGTGTTGTACTCCTCGAGGCGCCGGCCCGTGGTGAGGCGCAGCGGATAGTCGGCATCGAGCGCCTCAACCGGCAGTTCGTGCGGCACGACCGAAAACGGCGCGCGCGGACCGCCCACCGGACGTTCCCACAATCGCCCATGTAGAAACGCTTCACCCGGATGCGACTCGTCGTAGCACGGCCATTGCAACCCGCCCTCGGCTGCAAGTCGCGCGTAGCTCATGCCGCCGTGGACCGGCGAGAGCACGCGCAGCTCATTCCACACGCGCTCGGCATCCGGCTGGCCCCAGTCGACACCCATGTGCCTGGCCAGGTCGAAGATGATCTCCAGGTCGTCGCGGCTCTCGCCCACGGGCGACTTCGCTCGCCTCACCCGCTGCACCCGCCGCTCGCTCGAGGTAAACGTGCCCTCCGACTCGAACGCTCCCGCCGCCGCCGGCAGCGCCACGTCGGCCAGGTCCAC
>JANMDX010000222.1:0-10291 GCA_031376505.1 Acidobacteriota bacterium | reverse complement strand
GTCGGCCCGTTGGCGGCCGCAGCCGCCGCCCAGCAGAATCAGCCGATTTATCCCGCATACGACGGTTTCCTGAAGAATCCGGACGGCAGCTACACGCTGGCGTTTGCCTATTTCAGCCACAACGCCGACCCGATCACCGTGCCGCCCGGCGCTGAGAACGGGTTTGGACCCGCGCCCGTCGATCGCATGCAACCGACGATCTTCCATCCGGGCCACTGGCGCTTCCAGTGCGTGATGGTGGTGGGTCCCGAGTTCGACGGCAAGATGGTGTGGACCCTGGCGTATGCCGGCACCAGTAACGGCACCAGCCAACGCATGCTGCAGTCCAATTGGAACCTGGTTGAAGGCGCGGCCGAGCTGAAGAAGATCGACTACGCGAAAGCACCGCGCGGGGTGTGCCTGAACCGGGCGCCGACCGTGCGCGTACTGGGGCTCACCCCCCGGCCGAACGGCCCCCCGCCAACCCTGACCGTGGCGCTCAACGAAGAGCTGAATCTGTTTGGCAGCGTGCGCGACGAAGGTTTGCCGCGCGGCAAGGGCGTCGTCGCCAGTTGGAAGCTGCTGAAGGGCCCAGGCACGGTGACGTTCACGATTCCTGGCGCTGCGCGCACCAAGGCCACGTTCTCGGCGGTCGGCACGTATGAACTCGAACTGACGGCGAGCGACTCGGAGTACACCGAGTCCACGCGAGTGAAAGTCACGGTCGGGCCGGCCGCGCCATAGAAGCAGAAGGTCGTAGTCGTCGTTCCGTTCATGCGGATCTGCGCTCCTGGCGGGACTTCGGCCAGGATCCTCGATCCCCTCCGGCGTGTTGAACGCTCGTTCACCCATGTGAACGAGTACACGCCGTCTGACACCCGTGAGATCGGCGAGAGCTCTGAGGCCCGCGAAATGGGGTGACGCTGGATTCGCCGTCGTCTTCACCTCGACGGCGACGAAAGACTTGCCCCGCCGGATCAGGAAGTCGACCTCGGTGCCGCCCGGTGTGGGCGCCCAGGAGGTGAGCTCGTCGTACAAGCCGGCGTAGGCGTGGCGCGCGCAGGAGCCCGTGAATCCACCCTTCGAGGAGCGCTCCGCGCTCTTCCGCAGCGGGCTCGTGGAGCTGGCGCTTTATCGCGCGCACGATGCCTGGGTCGGACTTCCTCGATCGCGCGGTGGTGTCTCCATGCCGTCATTTCTCCAGCAATCCTGACGGCGTGGCAACACGCTATGGCTCACGGTCGCGAGCCGGGTTCACGCACGATCTGCGAGCCCACCGCAACGAGGCCCGCCGCGCACTGCGCTCACGCCGGGCGTGCGGCCGCACCGAACCCGCGCAGCGCCTCACCCATCTCGACTCGAAGGCTGGCGCCTGAGACCACCACGTCGACCATCGTCAATGAGTTGTGGGTGTGGCCACGCGCGGTGACGTGGCGCACCGGCACGCCGGCCGCGGCCATGGCCTCTGCGTACGCGATGCCCTCATCCCGCAGCGGGTCGAACTGGCTGGTCACGATGAACGCACGCGGCAGGTTTGACAGGTCGGTGGCCCGCAACGGCGACGCCTTTGGGTGGTTGCGATTCGCCGGGTCGGCGTAGTGGTTCCAGAACCACCGCATCAGCGCCGCGGTCAACCCATAGCCTTCGGCGTTCTCAAGGTAGGACGGCCGGGTCATATCCGCGTCGGTGACTGGCGCCAGCAACAGCTGACCCGAGATCTGCGGCCCCCCGACGTCGCGCGCCTGTTGACAGGTCACTGCCGCGAGGTTGGCGCCGGCGCTCCACCCGGCCACCGCCAGCGCGCCGGGGATGCCTCCGAGCTCGCTGGCGTGGTCGGCGAGCCAGCGCACGGCGGCCAGGCCATCGTCGGCCGCAGCCGGAAAGCGCGCTTCGGGCGCGTGCCGGTAGTCGACCGATGCGATCAGCGCGTTCGAGCGCTTGCACAGGTCGCGGCACAAGGGGTCGTCGGAATCTTGGCTGCCGAGTACCCACCCGCCGCCGTGGAAGTAGACCACGAGCGGGTGCGGCCCAGGGCTGGCCGGCCGGTACAACCGATACGCCAGCGGGCCGGCCGGGCCGGGCAGCGTGCCGTCAACGACCTCGCCCACGGCCGGGCCTGGCGGCCGGACCGCTGACAACTGCTTCACGAAGGCCCGAGCCTCGTCGACGGGCAACGAATCGACGGTCGGCAGGCCCATCGCTGCCATTCTCGCCAGCACCATCGCCACGTCGGGCTGCATGCGCCGGATCACGCCGTCGTGACAGCGAATGCCTTGTGGGCCGGTACGTGTGAAGCCCAGATAGTCTGCGGCCACCACGTCATCGCAGATCTTGCGGTAGGCGCCGACACCGCCCACGTAGGGCAGGAACACCCGCGGCTTGCCCGGCACGTTGGCACCCATGTACCAGGAGTTGGCCGTCGGGAAGAGCGTGATGTTGGCGCAATCGTTCACGTGCATCATCCAGCCGGCCTCGGCGGTGTCGGTGGGCTCGATCGTAGTCAGGCCGTGGCCGCGCAGGTCGGTCAGGCAATCGGTCACCCAGTCCACATGCTGCTCGATCGACACCATCATGTTCGACAGCACCGACGGGCTGCCGGGCCCGGTGATGGTGAAGAAGTTGGGCCAGCCCACCGTCATCAGCCCGAGGTAGTTGACGGGACCGTTGGCCCATTTTTCCTTCAGCGTGCGGCCATCGCGCCCGACGATGTCGACCGACACCAGTGCGCCGGTCATGGCGTCGAAGCCGGTGGCATAAACGATGGCGTCGAAGGCCAGCGACTCGCCTGTCAGATCGATGCCCGCCTCGGTGATCGTGTCGATCGGGTGGCTGCGCAGGTCCACCAGACGCACATGCGGCTGGTTGAAGGTGGCGTAGTATCCCGTGTCCACGCACGCGCGCTTGGCGCCGATGGGATGGTCCTTGGGGCACAGCAACTCGGCGACCAGCGGGTCCTCGACCGTGGCACGAATCTTTTCTCGCACCATCTCGGCCACGATCTGATTGGCCTCGGGGAACACGATCTGGTCGGCGAAGACGCCGCCGATCGCAACCAGTTCGCCGGCCTGCCAGGCCGCCTCGAAACGTTCGCGCTGCACTTGCGGCGTCGAGAACCGTCCCATTACCTCGGTCGGCTCGCTCGGGACGCCAATGCGCGACCACCTGGCGGCGGTTCGGTAGCTCTGCCGATCCGCGTCGAGCGGTGCCCGCCGCTCGGGCCGCACCGGGCCGTTGCCGGCCGGGATCGAGAAGTTCGGCGTGCGCTGGAACACCGTCACCTGCTGCGCCTGGCAGGCAATGATCGGGATCGACTGGATGCCCGACGAGCCGGTGCCAATCACCGCCACGCGCTTGCCGGTGAAATCGACGCCCTCGTGCGGCCATCGGCTGGTGAAGTAGACCTCGCCCTTGAAACGATGGGCACCTTCAATGTCTGGGGTCTTGGGCAGCGACAGGCAGCCGCTGGCCATCACATAGTGCTGGCAGCTGATGTCCTCCCCCGCATCGGTGCGCACGTGCCAACGCCCGGCGCTGTCGTCCCAACGTGCAGATTCAACACGCGTGTGGAAGTCGATGTCGCGTTTCAGATCGTAGCGATCGGCCACGAACTGGGCATAGCGCAGGATCTCTGGCTGGGTTGCGTACTTCTCCGACCAGGTCCAGGCGTTTTCCAGCTCAGCGTCGAAGCTGTAGCTGTAGTCGGTGGTCGGGATGTCGCAGCGGGCCCCGGGGTAGCGGTTCCAGTACCAGGTGCCGCCGACGTCGTCGGCCGCCTCGAGCACGCGCGTCGAGAACCCGCGTTGCCGCAGCCGGTGCAGCAGATAGAGCCCAGAGAAGCCGGCCCCCACCACCACCACGTCGACGTTGACTGACCGACGCGTGATTTCACCGGCAATGCGTTGCGCCATTAACATGCTCCCCGGGTGGTGCATCGCGGTTCATGTGCCTTCCCCGCCCAGCGTACCCTGAAGGGTCGCGCGTTCGGCCAGCAAGTCGGCCGCCACCGGCTTTTCGGCACCCAGCACGCACGTTGGCAAGGTCAACTTCAGTCTTTGAGGTCGCGAAGGCGGGATCAGAGGTCTTCCACTGGTTCCTGTTTGGCTACCTGGGCAAACGCCGTCGCCAGAGCCGTCGCGACCTCCAGTCGGCCATCGGCGAACGTGCCCTCGAAGCTGACAGCGAATGCGCCGGGGCGCGACACGGCGCCGATTGAAAACGCCACACCGTCGTCGGTAAGTTGTCCCGTACCTGAAAACGCTAACTCGCCGCTCGGCCGATAGACACGTAGTCTCAATCCGTTGTCGCCTTCGCCAGGCGCTGTCAGTATCAGATGAGTGACGACGTACGACGGGCTCTCTCTCATTCTCGACGCCACGGCGCCGAGAAACGCAGGCCTCGTTGCCAACAACCGAGTACTGCGAGCTGCGACCCAGTCGCGATTGACCAGAATCATCGAACTCCGCTGTCCGCACCGGAGCTGGCACATCGGACGTTCGGCAAATTCGATGCCGAAGGATTGATTGGCCAGGGCGCGCAGACACCGTTCGGCATCGACGGCGTCCGCCGCAGCAATCCGGAACGCCCTGGCGCAGTGCCGATCGAGGTCCAATGGACGCGCGGGCGGCTCGCGATTCGCGACGTCGGTGGCGCCGATCCGGTGCGCGATCAGAGTGGCAGCAAACCTCGCGTGCCTGGCAGCCGCGCCGGTTGCATACTCCCGGACTTCGACGATGGCGTCGAGCGCCGAGCGATCGCCGATTCGGCCAAGCGCCTTCATCACTCCGGCCAGAACTCGCTCGTGGCGGATGTCGAGAGCGCGAAGGAGGATCGTCAATGCCACTGGCGAGGCGATCGTGCCCAGGCTGGTCGCGGCAAGGTAACGCCACTCTGGAGCCTCTCGCTCGTTCGTAAGCACGGCTTCGAAGTCGCGGTGCCTGTTTGGAAAATCGCTGCGCACCAACGCCGCCATAGCCACCGAGCGCGGAAGTACATGGCTCGTGCCCGCAACGACCTGACGCAGTCTGGTCAGACTCGCCTCGCCCGCGTTGTCGGAACCGTCAGCAGGGGCATTGTCAGACGTCGTTACCTTTGGCACCGGCGCGTTTGACATCTCGATTTCCTTGTCGTATGGCTGACATCCGTTGTTGATGGAGCAATGCAAGGCCATCGCTCCCCCTTGACCCGCGTAGAGCTTTCCACCGTTAGGAACCGTTGGAAACATCAGATTGTCGGGCAGTCCCTCTTCGTGCTCGAGGTTGAGGAAATGACCGACTTCATGCGCGATCGCCTGGCCAAGCGTGTAGCCGATACCATCGGCATTGCTCTCAACCGGAATGACACAGCCACTGTCGTCCTTCGAATCCTTGTCGCACGACCCACCGCTGTCTGGCGCCATGCCTTTCTTCCCGTCGAGCATGCTCAGCGCCAGAAACACATCGATGGCGCCGGCCGGCCCGTTGTAGTCGTTCCAGAGATCCTGCGCCTCGGAGTGGTCGTTGATCACTTCGTAGCCTGGCGGAATGACGAAGCGCTTTATGCGGCCGATACCGAGTCCCACCGTGGCATAAATACGCCGCGCCACCTGCAACGCCACGTCGATCTCCTTCTGCTGATCGTATGTGAACGCCGCCGTACGAATTAGGTTGAGATGAATGTGCCTGCCACGCAGCAAACGGATCTGGGCGCCAAGCGACAGTGACGACAGGCGCGCTCCGGTCCGGTATCCGAAAAAGTCTATCGTCACCGAGATCGGGCCCGCCAGACCAATGCAATTGGCTGCCTTCTTCAGCGAAGCCATGGTAACTGGGCCTCCACTACTGTAGTGACACGAGGATGGGAATCATGCCGCGGCCTGCTTTGAGCGGACGCAGGGCTTTCCCCAAGACGGCGCCAAACACTTTGGCAGAATCGGACGCCTTCATGGCGTGGCCCGGTGCCGGAGAGGTCGTCAGGAGATCACCCACCTGGATGGCTCCATAGTCCGCATCGACCTTGCACGACACTTTGCCGAGCAGCGCAATCGGCTTGCGGGTGGCTGATGACGATCGTTTATCGAGCACGATCGCCGGCCTGTAGTCGCCGGCTCCAGAGATGACTCCCGCGACGCAGGTATCGTAGGCCTTGTCGCTTTGATGCAACACGCCGTCTTCGCCGACGACCATGACGGTGCCAGGCGTAACGGTGTCCGCGTCGAGGACGTCGAACTCTTCTGCGCAGTCGGCGTTCTCGAGTCTGATGTCGACTTTTACCGCTAGTTCGCCGGCTACGTAGACGTTACCGTCAAAAAAGCCGGCCGGTCCAGAACCAAGGGTCTTGGCGTAGACCCCAGCGCCGGTGCCTTCTCGGTTCAGATTGTAGGCACCAACGGCCGCCGTTCCCGGAGACAGCGTCTCGGCGTGAATCGCCTCGGAATTCTTGCAGTTGGCATACACCGCGGCGCCACTGGCCCGGTCGTTCAGGTTGTATGCAGCGAGCGCGGCCGTCACAGGCGAGGTTGTTTCGGCGTGCACGCCCTCTGACCTGACGCTCGTTCCCCAGACCCCAATACCGTCGGGACTCTGACCAAAGACGCCAACGCCTCCCTTGGTATTGAGGCCAAAAACGCCGCTGCCGTTGCTTGGGGGGCCCGGCGGACCCACCGGCGTCCAGTCGTTGATGCCCACCACCGCGCCGTGGGCGTTATGGCTCACGCCGCGGACGCCTTCGTAGCCGTGGCCTTCGCCGGTAACAGCCGGCGTGTTGGTCGCATTCGAAGTCGAAGACACTGGATCGTTGATGAACTGCGGCATCAGACAGACTCCTTCGAGAGAGAGCGAACAGCCGGGCCGCGATGGCCGCGAACAGGTGTCAGGGGCGCGGCGCGTGACTCCCGACGCCGCGTTGCACGGGTGGGGCACCCTTCACTCGGCAGCAGGCAGGTTGACAGGGCTGTCCCGGGTAGCGCGCAGGGGGCAGAGGCGTTCTGGTGCGGGTGGCGGCCCGGCGGCCTCGACGGGACGCAATACCGTGTGACGAATTCGCCCCAGGCGAGGTGCCCGTCGGCCGCCAGCAGGCGCGCCGCCGCCCGTACAGCCGCAGGCAGGTCGAAGCCTTCCCACCGGGTCGTGGCCAGGCGCCCGAATGTGGTTCGTGTCCGCGGTCGCAGTCGGGGCCTCGCGAGCACCGACTCGCGAGACCGGGCCTGCGTGGGCGACGCGTCTTACTGCTTGTCGAAGACCTGCACGTTGTTGAAGGCTTGACCGGCAGCGTTGGTCCCCTTGGCGGTGTAGGTCATGGTCTTGCCGTCGGCCGACACGGTGTTGATGCCGACGGACGTGACCTTGCCGCCCTTCTTCAGGGTGGACTCGAAGGTCCGTGCGTCGATCTTCTTCAAGATGATGGTGTCCGCGTTGGCGTTGCCGTCCAGCGGAGACTCCTTCCCATCGTAGTGGGCACTGTAGGTCGACGTGGTCTTCTTGCCGTCCGCGCTGACCGTCACGGCCGTGAACTTGAGGCCGTCGCCGAACATCGCGTAGGTGCGCGTGGCGCTCCTTGGTTGCGGGGCAGTGGGGGCGGGAGTGCTCTTCGACATCGCGAAGTTCTGCTTCCAGGTGCCAACGTGCGCATCCTGCGCGAAGGCCGGCGAGGCCATGGCAACAGTCAGCGCGGCGGCGGCAACAGCAAGGTGAAATCTCATGGGCTCTGCTCCTTGGTAAGGGGACTACGTACGGAAGCGGAGTCTAGGAGCGCCGCCACGGCATACGCAAGCGAAATTCCTACCCGCATCGAAGTCAGTGACAATCCGACACAGCGGGGGACGCCCTCGCCGTCGCTCGGGTGCGCCGCCTCGGCCACGAAGGTCTGCATGTATGCTGGCCGGGTCGGCCCATCATGAACATCCCACGCGCCACCAGTCGCATCCTTGCCGCGCTCGCTCTGTCAGGGCTGGGCGTCGGGGCTCAGGCCCCGCGGACCCAGTTCGACGTGATCCTGCGCCACGGCACGGTCGTGGATGGCACCGGCGCGGCGCGCTCTGTCGCCGACGTCGCGGTCGCGGACGGGGCCATTGCGCGGGTGGGCGATCTGACCGGCGAGCGCGCCGCTGTCGACCTCGACGCGACGGGCTTGTTTGTGGCGCCTGGCTTCATCAACATCCACAGCCACGCAACGCCCGATGGCCTGGTCAGTGCTGTCAACATGCTGACCCAGGGGGTCACGACCGAGATTCTGAACGCCGACGGTGCCGGTCCACTCGACCTCAACGCGCAACTCGCGACGGCCACCGCACGCGGACTGGCGCTGAACATCGGCGCCAACATCGGGTTCAACAGCGTGTGGGCCGAGGTCGTGGGTCTGGCCGACCGGCGACCCAGTCCGGACGAAGTGGCGCGCATGCGCCGGCTCATCACCGACGGCCTGAAGGCCGGCGCGTGGGGCATCTCGGCCGGCCTCGACTACAAGCCGGCCTACTTCGCGCCCACCGAAGACGTGATCAAGGTGGTCGAGGCCGCGCGGCAGTCGCGGACCTATTTCGCCAATCACGACCGCGTCACGCCGGAATCCGGTTTCAGCTCCCTGGCCGGCATGGCGGAGACAATTGCCATCGGCGCGCGCTCCGGCGTCACCCCGCTCGTGACCCATATGAAGGTGCAGGGCCACGAACAAGGCCGCGCGGATGTCATCACGGGCCAGATGCGCGAGGCTACCGACCGCGGCACCTACACGGCTGCCGACGTCTATCCCTATCTGGCCGGCCAGACCGGACTCGTCGCCTTCACGATTCCCGGCTGGGCGCAAGACGGCGGCCGCGAGGCCATGCTGAGGCGCTTTGCCGACCCCACCCTGCGCGCACGCATCGTCGCGGAGGCTGAAGCGGCCATGAACGCACGCTTCGGCGGGCCCGCCAGCGTCTACCTGACGGAGATGAAGCAGGACCTCACGCAGGTGATGCGCGACCTGCAGGTGCCAGCCGGCGAGGCGGTCGTGCGACTGCTCGAACGCGGCAGCCCGGGGATCATCGCGCGTTTCGGCATCGAGACCGACCTCGTGAAGATCCTGCAGCATCCCACCGCGTCGGTGGCCTGTGACTGCGGCGCAGTCGCCGGCCAGGCGACGCATCCACGCTACTACGGCACGTTTCCGCGGGTGCTCGGCCGCTACGTGCGCGAGCAGCAGGCGCTCACATGGGAAGACGCGATTCGCAAGATGACGGGACTGCCGGCGGCCACCGTCGGCATGGTCGACCGCGGTCTCATCGCGGCCGGCATGGCCGCCGACATCGTGGTCTTCGATCCCGCCACGATCGTCGACCACGCCACGTTCGATGCGCCCACGCTGCCTTCCGACGGCATCCGCGTCGTGCTCGTCAACGGCCGGGTGGCGCTGCGCGACGGCAGGGCCACGGGCGAACGCGCCGGCGAAGCACTGCGACGACGCGCGCACATGCCCACGCGTCCGATGAGCCCCGAAGTGCGCACCCTGCGTCGTCGCAGCACGCAGGGGCAGACGTCGCTCGTCATCGACGTGACCCAAGCCGTTGGAGCTCACGCGGCGAGCGGCACCTTCAGGCTCACGCAGAAGGACACCGGCGTGGCACTCGCGATGACGACGTTCGGACAGCTACAGACCGCGCGCGACTGGGCCAGCTTCACGGGCCGCGCCCGGTTGCGGCCGACCGAGCCCGAACGATCCGTGGTGGTGATTGTGGACGGCGACGACGTGGTGGTACGGGCCGGCGAGTTCGTCTACGCTGCGAGCGCGCGACCCTAGCGGGCCGGCCACGCGGCTCAGAACACCAGGTTCTTGAGCGCCGCGGCCAGCATCGTGGCGCCGGCAAACACCAGCAGCCACAGCACGCCGTTGCGGAAGGCGGCCGGGCTCATGCCCGTGTAGATCTTCGAACCGTACAGCGACGGGACGACCAGCGAGGCCGCCACCACGCCCATTTGCGGCAGATGCTCCGCGCGGGCGCGGCCCGACCACACGAGCGACGCCATCGTGGCCGCCAGCACCACCAGATTGAAGTTCTGCAAGACCGCGCGGTGTTCGTCCTTCGAGTAGCCGCGCAGGGTGGCCCACAAGGCGGGCGCCAGACCGCTGAAACCGCTCAAGGGCGCCATGACGCCGCCGAGCAGGCCAACCACGGCATCGGCCCAGCGACCGCCGGCTTTCACGCTCGGTAACCGCGCCGTTGCCAGCATCGCCGAGCAACACACGACGAGCATGCTGCCCAGCACGAGCTTGAAGCGATTGGGATCAAGCAGCGGCAACAACCGCGTGCCCAGGGGAATGCCCACCCCACTGCCGAGCACGAAGGGCCACAGCAGCGACAAGT
>JANMDX010000216.1:0-13222 GCA_031376505.1 Acidobacteriota bacterium | reverse complement strand
GGCCTCCCCGAGGCTTTTGGGCTGATTCCGTGGCTGGCCCTCGGCGGCGCGGTGGTGCTCGCCCTCTGGATGCTCTACTTCAGCGGGGCGATCTTCCCGGGTAGTGAGTTCCGCAACAAGAAGATCCTGCACGCGTTCCGGATGGCGCGCCCGTGGCACTACGGCGCGTTCTTTCTGCTGCGATCGCCGGCGCTGCTCGGCGCCGGAGTGGTCTACACCATAGCGCTGCACCTCTTTGGCGTGCCCGTCTCGTTCCTCACGCTGTTCCCGTACCTTCCGGTGATCTTCTTTGCCGCTACCGTGCCGACGCCGATGCGCGCGGCGGCGATCACGTCCTGGGTGATTCTCTTTCCAGATAACGTGGGGCAGATGGCGGCCTTTGGCTTCGTGCAGCACAACTTCTTCGTGCTGTTCAACGCGCTGCTCGGCCTGCTCTTCTGGCCGCGCGCGCGGCGCGAGCTGCTGGACCGCTGATGGCGCATGCGCTGACCGGCCTGCGGCTCCTGGCCGTTGTACCGGCCGCGTGGGCCTTCTCGCGCCCCGACCGCGTGCCGGTGTGGCTGCTCGCCGCGCTCATGACCCTGGCGATCGTGACCGACTACTACGACGGCGCGGTGGCGCGCGCGAATGGCACGGCGTCGCCCGGCGGCATGCTCTTCGATCACACAACCGACTTTCTGTTTGTCACGTCCGGGCTCGCGGGCGCAGCTCTCGCGGGCCTGGTCCCGACCATACTGCCGCTCCTCATCGTCGTGGCGTTCTCGCAGTACGTCTTGGACTCGTACTTCCTGCATCGTCAGAAGCAGCTCCGCATGAGCATGCTCGGACGCTGGAACGGCATTCTCTATTTCGCTCCTCTGGTGCAGATTGCCTTGTCGCACATGGAGTGGCTGCGGGCGGTGGCCGACCTTGCAGGAGCCATCGTCCGTCCGTTCTGCCTGCTGCTCGTCGTCTCGACGGTGGCGTCGATCCTCGACCGGGCCGTCGCGCCACTCAGAGCCCGCGCCGGCACTCGGTAGCGCGTCACTTGGCGGTAGACTCGCCGCATGCGAGTCATCACCTTTCCATGTGTCGTGTTCACTGCGCTGGCCGCGCTCGGCCCGCTGGTCCTGGCGCACGCCGAGCCGCCCAAGGGCAGCATCACCATCGAGCGCATCGCCGACATCAGGTACCCGAGTAACCCGGCGTGGTCGCCCGACGGGACCAAGGTGGCGTTCCTGTGGGACGCGGCGGGGAAGCAGGATCTGTTCGTGGTGACGCCTGGACAGACGCCAGTGCAGCTCACCGACTTCCAGGTCGATCCCAACCTGCTCGTGTCGGACATCGGCAACGTGGGGTGGACGTCGAACGAGACGCTGCTGTTCGGCAAGGACGGACAGCTGTGGACGGTGTCGACCACGACGGCCAGGCCGGCGCGCATGGCGGCGCCGCTCGGTGACGCCGGCGCGTTTGCGCTCTCGCCCGACCGGGCGCAGATCGCGTTTCTGCGCCGCGGTCAGCTCTGGATCGCCTCGGTGGCGGCTCACACCGAACGTCAGCTCACCAACGTGGGCGAGGGCCTTACGCCCGGCGTGCCGGTGTTCTCACAGGACGGACGCTGGCTGGCCTTCACGGCGTCGCGCAGCGGCCTCGAGCCCGAAGACCTGCCGTGGAACGGTCCGATGGTGCGCTCGATGGAGAACGTGAACCGCGAGCGGCGCCTCGGCGTCGTGGCCGCACAGGCCGGCGACGTGGCGTGGGTGCCGAGCGTGGGCCAGGTGAGTAGCGTGCAGTTTGGCGGTGACGGCAGCGTGGTCTACCAGGAGCTCGCGCCCGACGGCAAGGCGCGTGAGATCAAGTCGGTGCGGGTCGGCCGCCTGCCGCGGGTGCTGTGGCGCGACCGCGACGAGCGGTGGTGGTCGCCGACCAACCGCGACGCGAAGCTGCTCGTGTCGCCCGACGGCAAGTGGCTGGCGTTTGTCAGCGACCGCACCGGCTGGATCCACGTCTACGTCATGCCGCTCGACGCCACGAGCGAGGCGCAGGCCAAGCAGCTCACCACGGGCAACTTCGGCGCGGGCCTGGGCAGTTGGTCGGCCGACAGCAGGAGGATCGCGTATCACCGCAGCGCTGCCGGCAATCAAATGGAGCGCTTCGTAGACGTGGTGGACGTGGCCACCGGCGCGAGTGAGCCCATTGTCACCGCGCGTGGCGTGAACCTCGATCCGTTGTTTGCGCCAGGTAGCCGCACGCTCGTCTATCAGCGCACCGACGTCGAGAACTCGCTGGACCTCTATGCCGTGGCGGCGCGGCCGGGCGCCACGCCCATGCGGCTCAGTGACTCGATGCCGGCGGGACTCAACCGGGCGGATCTCGCGGCGCCGACGTTCGTGTCGTTCCCGAGCCGGCTCGACCAGGCGCCGGTGCCGTCGTCACTGATGCTGCCGAAGCACCTCGACACATCGAAGAAGCATCCAGCCATCGTGTGGATTCACGGGTCGGGCTCGGACCAGAATTTTCTCGGCTGGCACCCGGGCAGCTACCGGATGTACTACTCGGTCTCGCAGTACCTGGTGCAGCAGGGCTACATCGTGCTCACGCCCGACTATCGCGGCAGCTCGGGCTACAGCCGCAACTGGGCCACCGGCGTGCACATGGGCCTGGGCGTGAACGACACGGCGGATGTGGCCGCGGGTGCCGACTACCTGAAGACGCTGCCCTACGTGGACCCGGACCGCATCGGCGTGTGGGGCCTCAGCTACGGCGGCTTTCTGACGCTGCAGGCCCTCAACACCGACCCCACGCTGTGGCGCTGCGGTATCGACGTGGCCGGCGTGGTGGACTGGGCGACCTACGGCGCCGGCTACACCACGCCGCGGCTCGGCACGCCGGTCGAAAATCCAGAGATCTACCGCATCTCGGCGCCTATCAACTTCATGCAGAAGCTGGCGCGCCCGCTGCTGGTGCTGCACGGCACCAACGACCGCAACGTCCAGTTCCGCGACTCCCTGCGCGTCATCGACACGCTGCTGAAGCTCGGCAAGCCGTTCGAGATGGGTGTCTATCCCGGCGAGATCCACTTCTTCCGTCGGGCGCACATCCTGCGCGATGCGTGGCGGCGAGTCGAGGCGTTCTTCGACACACACCTCAAGAACGGCTCGCTCTTGACGAGTCAGTAGAAATCGTCGTACTGCCGCTGCTCGGCGGATCGCGCGTCGATCTGGATGCCCAGCGTGTCGAGTTTCATGCGAGCCACCTGCTCGTCGAGCGCCTCGGGCACGGCATAGAAACGCGGCTCGAGCGTGCCCTTGTGGTCGAGCAGGTACTTCGGCATGAGCGACTGCAGGGCGAAGGTCATGTCCATGATCTCGGCGGGATGTCCTTGCCCGACGGCGATGTTCACGAGCTCGCCGTTCGACAGCAGGTACACGCGTCGACCGGGTGCGAGCGTGAACTCCTCTACGTCGGGCCGCACGACTCGCGCCGCCGTGGCCGCCGCGCGTAAGGCCGGAATGTTGATCTCGCGGTTGAAGTGACCCACGTTCGCCAGGATGCACTGGTCCTTCATCACCGCGAAGTGCGGCGTGTCCACCACGTTGAGGCCGCCGGTGGTGGTGATGACGAAGTCGGACTCCTTCACCGCGTCGATCATGCGCATCACCCGGAAGCCTTCCATGCGGGCGTCGAGCGCCTTGGTGGCATCCACCTCGGTGACGATCACCTCAGCACCGAGACCACGCAGGCGCATGGCCACACCCTTGCCGACCCAGCCGTACCCGGCCACCGTGACGACCTTGCCGCAGATGGTCAAGTTGGTCGCCACGAGCAGGCCTTCGAGGGTGCTCTGGCCGGTGCCGTAGCGATTGTCGAACAGGTGCTTCATCAAGGCGTTGTTCACGCCGATACACGGAAACCGCAGACCCTCGATGCGCTCGATCGCCTTGATGATGTTGACGCCGCCGGTGGTCTCTTCTGACAGTCCGATCACGCGGTCCAGCAGCTCCGGGCGTTCCTTGTGCAGCGTCGACAGCAACTGCGCGCCGTCGTCGATGATGAGGTCGGGCTTGCGGTCGAGCGTTTCGTGGAAGTGCCGGTGATAGGCCGCCGGGTCTTCGCCGCGTTGCCCAAAGCACGTGAGGTGTCGCTGCAGGTAGGCGACGCACGAGTCCTGCGTCGACAACGGGTTGCTGGGGCACATCACCACCGTCGCCCCGCCCGCCTTGATGGTCAGTCCCAGGTTGGCCGTCTTGGGCTCGAGGTGCAGACAGATCGCCACGGTCAGGCCCGCAAACGGCTGGTCCCGGGCGTAGTCGGCTCTGATGCGCTGCAGGACGGGCATGTGGGCAAAGACCCACTCAACGCGTTGTTCACCGAGGGTATAGGTGTCCATGTGTGGCCCTTGTCGGAGCGGTCCCTCCATCGGGCCCGCAGCCTGCGCGCCAGCAGGGTACTCGAAATGACGCCAGAGGGACGGGCGGGATTGTGATGTGATGATGGCATGGAGCCGTTCTCACCCGCCGACGCGCGGGGGATGGTCGAGCGCCAGCTGCGCGCGCGCGGCATTCGCGACGAGCGCGTCCTGACTGCCATGGCGACGGTTCCCCGGCACGCGTTCGTGCCCGTCGGCCAACGGCGTGGGTCCTACGATGACACGCCCCTGCCGATCGGCTACGGGCAGACAATTTCGCAGCCGTACATCGTCGCGTTCATGACCGAGGCGCTCAGACTGTCGTCCGGTGATGTCGTGCTCGAAATCGGAACTGGTTGTGGATACCAGGCCGCGATCCTGAGCGCGCTCGTGCGCGACGTGTATTCGATCGAGCTCGTGCCGGAGCTGGCCGAGCGTGCGCAGCACACCCTTGAGGCCGAGGGCTACCGCAACGTCCACGTGCGCGCCGGAGATGGGCATGCAGGCTGGCCCGAGCACGCGCCGTTTTCGAAGATCATCGTCACCGCCGCGCCCGACGTCGTGCCTGCGGCATTGGTCGAGCAGCTCGCCGTTGGCGGCACGATGATTCTGCCCGTCGGGCCCCAGTTGGGCGATCAGGAGCTGCGCATCATCAGGAAGACCACACAGGGCCTCGTGACCGAGCGCAGCCTGGCTGTGCGCTTCGTGCCGATGGTGAGGCCGCCTGAATAGCGGCCGTTCAGCGGACGATGAGCGAGTCCATCTCGTCGGACGCCACGTCGGCCAGCGTGACCCGCAAATTGCAGGCGTTGGTGGCGTTGAGCAGACCGGTCGCCAGGGAAATGACGCCGTTTCGCACCAGCCGCTCGATCTCACCGTCGAAATGCTGCATGCCGTCGAGCGCTCCGTCGTCCATGGCGTCGAGCAGCGACCGGCCTTCGCGGTCGCCATTCTCAATGTAGTCTCGCGTCCGCAGTGTGGACTTCAGAATCTCGAGGACCGGCACGCGTCCCCCGCTCATCTGCGGAACGAGGCGCTGCGAGATGAAGCAACGGAACGACCCGGCCAGTCGGGTGCGGATCTGACGTTGGTCGCCGGTCTCGAAGGCGCCGATGATGCGGTCGACCGTGCGTGACGCATCGATCGTGTGCAATGTCGACAGCACGAGGTGTCCGGTTTCGGCGGCCGTGAGTGCAATCTCGATCGTTTCACGGTCGCGCATCTCGCCCACCAGAATCACCTTGGGCGCCTGGCGAAGTGCGGCCCTGAGCGCCAGCGAGAACGTGGGCGTGTCGCTGTGCAGCTCGCGCTGGTGCACCGTGCCCAGTTTGTGCAGGTGCAGGAACTCGATGGGGTCTTCAATCGTGATGATGTGCTCGGCGCGCGTCTCGTTGATCACATCGATGATCGCCGCCAGCGTCGACGACTTACCGGAACCGGTCGGCCCCGTCACCAGCACGATGCCGCTCTTGAGCGCCGCGACGTCGGCCAGGGCGGCCGGAAGATTGAGATCGTGCAGCGTCGGGATCTGGGTGGCGATTACGCGCATCACGGCCGCGAACGAGCCTCGTTGACGGAATACGTTGACACGGAATCGCGCTCGCGCGGGCAGCGAATAGGAGAGGTCGCACGCCCCCTGGTCCCTCAACGTCCGGATCGCCTGGTCGTGACCGGTCACGAGGTCGAAGGCGATGCGGGCCGTGTCCTCGGTGGTCAGCATGTCCAGGCCGGGCACCCGCACCGACACCAGATGGCCATGTTGCTCGACCTGCGGCGGTCGGCCTGGCGAGAAGACGAGGTCGCTGATCCCGTGGCCTGAATCGAGCATCGCCTGCACGAGGGCGGCCGTGGTAATCGCGTCCGACGCGGCGGTCGGCGCGCCAAACAGCAGCGTCAAGTCGGCATTCGTGACGGAAGGGGAATCGGCGGTGATCGTGGTCATCGGGTCCTTGGAGACGCCCTGTCGCTTGGGGGTCTCGCGCAGGTAATCGGCCGGAGGGCCGCTTGGATGAGGGCCTTGGTGGAGGCCGCCGGTCCGGCACGGGGGAATCCGCCGCGCGGTCAGGGAATCGTCCCCGGTTCACTCTGCGGCATCGCCCGTTCCGCTCGCTGGAGTCGGGCCTTCGGGGCGAAGGCGTCCCGGTATGTCAATTGCACAGCCACACAGAATGCACCGCCGCACCCTGCTCCAGACGCTTGGTCTTGCCCCCTTTCTACAGGTCGGTCGCGCCGTGGGCCTCGACCTGTCTGCCACCAGCCGCGCCCACGAGGCTCCCGCGGCTGCACCCGATGTGGCGCTTACGCTGACCGCCGCGCCGGGCGAGGTGAGCCTGCTGCCTGGCACGTCCACGAAGGTGTGGCGCTTCACCGGCGAGGTCACGAAGGGGCCGGCCTCCACGTTGCAGGTGCTCGACGGTTCGTACCTGGGCCCGGTCATTCGCCTCACGCGCGGCCAGCGTGTGCGCATCCGGTTCGTGAATCGGCTTGGCGAGCCGTCAATCGTCCATTGGCACGGCCTCGATGCTCCAGAAGTGGCCGATGGCCATCCGCGGCTCGCGGTGAAGAGCGGCGCCGAATACGTTTACGACTTCACGGTCACCAACCGCGCGGGCACCTACTGGTACCATCCGCATCCGCACATGCGCACCGCCGCCCAGGTGTATCAGGGCCTGGCCGGGATGCTCATCGTGTCGGACCCAGAGGAACAGGCGCTGGGGTTGCCGAGCGGCGCGGGCGAGTTGCTCTGTGTGCTGCAGGACCGGCGCTTCGACGCGAAGAACCAACTGGTGTACGCCAGTGACGCGGCTAGTGGCGGCATGCCGGGCGGGGCGATGGGCGGCGGTCGAAACATGGGCCGGGGCGGTGGCGGTGGCGGCGGCGGGATGGGGATGGGCGGTGGCATGGACCAGATGATGGCCACCATGAACGGCTGGCTCGGCGACCGGATGCTGGTGAGTGGCAGGGTGCAGCCAGTGCGCGCCGTGGACCGTCGCACCTACCGTGTGCGCCTGCTCAATGGGTCGAATGCGCGCTTCTACAAGCTGGCGTGGAGCGACGGCACAGCCATGACCGTGATTGGCAGTGACGGCGGACTGCTCGAGCGCCCCCTCACGCAACCGGCACTGACGCTGGCGCCTGGCCAGCGGGCCGACGTGATTCTCGACCTGTCATCGCACGCGCCGGGCTCCACGGTACAGCTCAACTCGATGGCCTTTCCGTCGCAGGCGGTGGGCCGCGTGGGCATGATGGACGAGACGTTGCCCGTGCCCCAGGGAGCACCGCTCACGTTGATGACGCTGCGCGTGTCAGGTGCTCAGGGGCCGCGCTTTGCCGTGCCGGCAATGCTTTCGACCCATCAGTTCCGCGCGATGGCGTCGGCGCCGGTGCGCACGGTGCCGCTCGTGATGATGCGCATGAACTGGTTCATCGACGGTCGCGTCTTCGACATGGCCGAGGTGGCCGACGTGGAGACGGTGACGCCGGGTTCCACCCATGTGTGGGAACTCACGAGCCAACCCAATCCGATGGGGATGGCCGCCGCGCATCCCATTCACGTGCATGGACCGCAGTTCCGCGTGCTGTCGCGCTCGGGCGGCGGCGACAACGCGCTGCGCGACGGCATTCACGACGCCGGGTGGACCGACACCGTGGTGGTGCTGCCCGGAGAGACAGTGCGCGTGCAGATCACGTTCTCCACGCACCGCGGGCTGTACTTGTATCACTGTCACATCCTCGAGCACGAGGACATGGGCATGATGCGCAACTTCCGGATTCGCGCGTAGAGATCAGCGGTCCGGCGCGATCTGGGTGAGCCGGCTCGCGGCCGCGCGGTCGACCAGCCAACGCACGTCGGCGGCGCCGGTGGCGATTCGCTGTGCCGGCAGCGCGTCGGGCGCCGGGGGACCTTCGACGACCGCCGCCAGCGCGAGGGCCTTGTCGACGCCCGCCACCAGGAACACGACGGCGCGGGCGGCAGTCAGCGGTACTGGCGTGAGCGTGATCCGCCATCCACGCGCCTCGTCGATGTGCTCTGCCATTACCCACGACCTGGACTCGCGCGGCGCCGTCATGCCGGGGAAGAGCGAGGCCGTGTGCCCGTCGGTGCCGAGGCCGAGCAGCACCAGATCGAACGCGCCAGCGCGGCTGCCGTCGGGGCCGTTCAGCGCGGCCCGCAGCAGCGCGTCATAGCGAGCGGCTTCGGCGCCAGGCTCGTCCTCGCCGCGGATGCGATGCACCTGTTCAGCTGGCACCGGCACCCGATTGGTGAGCGCCTCCCGGGCCATGCGGTAGTTGCTGGCGGCATCGGTGGGCGGCACACACCGTTCATCGCCCCAGAAGAGATGCACGCGCGTCCAGTCGATGCGGTCGCGGTGCGGCACGCTCGCAAGCCGCTGATACAGACCCTGCGGCGTCGAGCCGCCTGCCAGCGCCACCGTGAAGCGTCCGTGCCGGGCGATGCTGGTGGCCGCCTCGTGGACCACGACCTCGACGGCGGCGTCGAGCACCGCGTCCCCGTTCGTGAAGACCTGCACACGTGCCACCATGGCCTACTTGCCGCCCCAGTGCTGTTGCGGGTTATGCCAGGCGCCGCCGTCGGTCATCAGGCCGGTCGCGGCGTCCGGTCCCCAGGAACCGGGCTCGTACTCGTAGAGTGGCGAGCACGCGCCGAGCACCGGCTCCACGACCCGCCAGGCCTCGTGCACCGTGTCCGCCCGCGCAAAGAGCGTCTGGTCGCCACGCATCGCGTCGCCGAGCAGCCGCTCGTAAGGCGCCATCGCGTCGTCGTCGTCGTGCGACGCCATCAGATCCACGTCTTCGCCCCGCAGCTGCTCGCCCGGCACTTTCGCGCGTGCCCCCAGCGAGAGCACAACTTGCGGACTCAATCGGAACCGGAAGTGATTGGGCCGCGCGGCGTCGCCATCGGCAAAAAGGCTCACGGGTGGCCGCTTCAGCTCGACGAGCACCTCCGTGGCCGTCACCGGCAGGTGCTTGCCGGCGCGGATGTAGAAGGGCACGCCGGCCCAGCGCCACGAGTCGATGTGCAGGCGGATGGCCGCAAACGTCTCGACCTGGGAATCGGGCGCGACGCCTGCTTCGGTGCGGTAGCCCGCGAACTGTCCGCGCACGACGTCCTCGGGCCGCAGCGGCCGCATCGAGCGGAACGCCTGCGCTTTTTCGTCGCGCACGGCTTCAGTGCCGCGTCCGCCGGGCGCCTCCATGGCGAGCAGGCTCGCGATCTGCAGCAGGTGGTTCTGCACTACGTCGCGGATGGCGCCGGCCTCTTCATAGAATTTGCCGCGGCCCTGCACGCCGAACGCCTCGGCCATCGTGATCTGCACCCGCTCGATGTAGTTGCGGTTCCAGATCGGCTCGAGGAACGAGTTGGCGAAGCGGTAGTAGAGCAGGTTCTGCACCGGCTCCTTGCCCAAGTAGTGATCGATCCGGAAGATCGCCGGCTCGGGGAAGAACTCGTGCAGCGTGTGATTGAGGGCCTCGGCCGAGGCGACGTCGCGACCAAACGGCTTTTCGACGATCACGCGCGACTGCGCCACCACGCCGGCCGCGGCCAGGCCCGCGGCGACGGTGGCAAACAGGCTGGGCGGGATGGCGAAGTAGAAGGCAGGACGCGTCGCGCCGGCCAGCGCCGCCCGCAGCGCCACGAACGTGGCGGGGTCTTCGTAGTCGCCGCCGACGTAGCGCAACTGCGACGCCAGGGCCTCGAACGACGCGGGATCGAGGGCGCCCTTCTCTTCGATACTGGCCTGGGCCCGCGCCCGCAGCTCGTCGATGCTCGAGCCGGCGCGCGCCATGCCCAGGATGGGCACGTGCAGATGCCCGCGCCGAATCATGGCATGGAGCGCCGGGAAGATCTGCTTGTAGGCCAGGTCGCCCGTGACGCCGAAGATGACCAGCGCGTCTGACGTATCGAGTTCGTTCACGGCGTGGTCTCCTCGCGCGTCGTGTGATGTTCAGCGAATTGATCGCGCGGTTCCGAACGTCCCAACCCGGTCATGCCGAACGGCATCTGCCCCTCCTGCCCGCGAACATGTGACGGCGTGCAGCGTGTGCGTGCGCGGCCGCGACGGTCTGCCGCGATGGCAGTATGACGCTGGCGGCCCTCAAGAAATACAATGGACGTGATGAAGGCGTCGTCTCGACGCTGGGTTCAGGAGACATCCATGCGTTCAGTGCTCGTCCAGTCAGCTCTTGTCGTCGTTCTTGGTGCGGCGTCGATCGCTCACGCGCAGACCCCGGCCCCCGCGCCGGCCGCGGCGCAGCCGTTCCAGGCAGGAGCCCCGCTCAAGACTACGCCGAACGTGAAGGTCTACGGCAGCTTCCGTTTCAGCGAAAGCCTGTCGTATGACGCCGACCGCGATCTGATCGTGTCGGTCAACGCCGGCATGGCGCAAGACCTGGTGCCGAACGACGGCTACGTGTCGCTCATCAATCCCGACGGCTCGGCGCATACGCTGAAGTGGATTGGCGTGAACCGTAACAGCCTGACGCTGAACCATCCACTCGGCAGCCACATCGCCCGCGGCATGCTGTACGTGGTGGACATCGACACCGTCCGCTGGTTCGACATGAAGACGGGCGAGCCCAAGGGCAACATCCCGGTGAACGGCGCCGGCCGCTTCAACGACCTCGAGGTGGCGGCCGACGGCACCATCTACGCCACCGTCACCGGCGCCCCGAACGACCCGACGACCTGGAAGATTTACAAGATCACGCCGCAGGGTCAGAGCTCGGTGCTCATTACCGGCGCACCACTTGCCATGCCCAACGGCATCACGTTCGACGGCAAGGGCAATCTGGTGATCGTGAACATCGGCAGCAACGACGTGCTCACCTTCAGCCCCGACGGCAAGCTCGTGACCACCGAACAGGCCGTCGATTCCGGCAACGACGGCATCGTGGTGACGGCCGACGGCACGAAGTACGTGAGCAGCGTGCGCATCGGCACGGTGTCACGCATCCGTCCAGGCCAGAAGGCCGAGATCATCGCGTCGGGCATTCCGAGTGCGGCGTCGATGACGTATGACTCGAAGCGCAACCGACTCCTGATCCCGATGAACGACTAGAACGCGATTGCGATCGTCGAGCTGGGCCCGCTCAGCCGCTGATTCAGACCGGCCGGTGAGCGGCGCCCGCGATGCGTTCGGCCACGTTCTCGCGGTCAACCCGGGGCCAACCTTGTGGCCACGTTCCCCCGATGCCACCGTCACGAGGTTGCCCATGTCAGACCCCACTGCACCCGTTCCCGCCTCGGCCGTCGAGATGCTGCGGCATGCGCTGGCCACGTTGGCGTATCGCGCCGAAAAAGTGCTGCGCAACGCGCCGGCAGACCTTGCGGCCATGCGGCTCGGGCCGTCGAGCCGGTCGGCGGTGGAGATCCTGTCGCATCTGGGCGACCTGATGGCGTGGGGCGCACGGATGGCGCGCGACGAGTCTCGGTGGGAAGCCGTCATGACGATGACGTGGACCGAGGCGTCGGACCGGTTCTTCCGCGAACTATCAGCCTTCGACGCCGCACTCGCGGACCCCGGGGCCGCGCCGCATCAGGTCGGCATCCTGTTCCAGGGCCCCGTCGCCGACGCCTTCACCCACGTGGGGCAGCTCGCCATGATGCGCGGCGTGGCCGGGCAGCCGGTGCGGCCCGAGAGCTATGCGCGCGCCCCGATTCAGACGGGCCGCGTGGGCCGCGAGCAGGCGGCGCCGGGACGCGAGTTCGACGGCGACGCCAGCAAGCCCAGGTAGCGCTGAGTCGTCGAGGACTGGTGCCGGTCGTGTGCGGGGACACCCCCGGCAGAATCCGCCACGACGACGCCCACGCCGTATCCAAGAACTTGCGAGTTTGCCGCCCGCCGCCTCGGATGTGGGCTGAAATTGAGCTGGCACGGCATTCTCAGGAGCCGAGGGCGTCGGCCCCAACCCTCCCGCCGTCCCCACCACGCCTGCTCGACCAGTTGCGCGACGCGCTGCGGGTGCGCCACTACAGCCGCCGCACGGAAGCGGCGTACGCAGGCTGGGTGCGGCGCTTTGTCGCATTCCACCGCCTGCGCCACCCGCGCACCTTCGGTGCGGCCGACGTCAGCCGGTTCCTGTCGTCGCTTGCGAGCCACGGCGTGGCGGCGTGGTGCTGTCGCGCGGGGAGGTGGCGAGCCTGCTCGGACAGCTGCACGGCGTCGAATGGCTGATGGCGTCGATGCTCTATGGGATGCGGCCTGCGGTTGATGGAGTGCGCGGAGCTGCGGGTGAAGGATCGGTGCTGCAGCGCGCGGTGAAGAACGCCGTGCGTGCCGCCGGCATCGCCCGTCCGGCGACGTGTCACTCGCTACGGCATTCCTTTGCGACGCATCTGCTCGAAGGTGGATACGACATCCGGACCATTCAGGAACTGCTGGGCCACCGTGATGTCAGCACGACGATGATTTATACCCACGTGCTGAACCAGAGCGGCCGTGGCGTACGAAGTCCGCTTGACGGGCTGAACCGTATGGACGCTGACCCGAATATGCCGACCAAGCCTCGCTGAATATTCGAAATATGCGGATCCGCAGAGCACCGGCGCCGCCTCTGCGCATGCGCCTGGAAGTCCTTCACAATGAACGGCATGCCGGTTGACGCGCGTAGCGGCGGGTTACACTCCGGGCAGGCTGGGGGTGCGGTGCTATCCGGACCAGTCTAATGTTTGTTGAACGAAACCGCTGCGCGGTAGGCCTCGTGCCTGCGTCGCGGCGTCCTGCCTGAAGTCTCCCGACACACACTGCTCCGACCGACACGGCTGGGCGCACGGGCGCGCCTGGTGTCGGAGGAGGTGTGTGATGACCGAGC
>JANMDX010000201.1:0-21196 GCA_031376505.1 Acidobacteriota bacterium | reverse complement strand
CCGTCGAGCCGATGCGCGGATTCTCGCCTGCCGCCGCCGCCGCCGAGCGCCAGTTCGAAGAACGCTTTCGCGCACTGCCTGCGCCGGAGTCGATCCGCACGTGGCACCGCTACTTCACGAAGTCGCCGCATCCGGCCACCTTACCCCGCACGAAGGAGATCGCCGAGTACATCGCCGCGCAATGGAAGGCGCAGGGACTCGAGGACGTCGTCATCCGGCGCTACGACGTGCTGTCGTCGAACCCCCGCACCGTGTCGGTCGAGATGGTGTCGCCCGTGCGCTACCGGCCATCGCTGCGCGAAGACCCGCTTCCCGAAGACTCCGACTCGTCGCAGAAGGGCATCAGCGGCGCGTGGACGTCGTTTTCGGCGTCGGGCAACGTGACGGCGCCGGTCGTCTACGCCAACAGCGGCAACCCGGCCGACTACGACGTGCTCCGCGCACACGGCATCGATCCGAAAGGCAAGATCGTGATCGTGCGCTACTCGAACCCCTACAGCTACCGGGGCTTCAAGGCGCTCACGGCCGAGCGCGAGGGCGCCGCGGCGATGATCGTCTACTCCGATCCGGCCCAAGACGGCTACGGGCAGGGCGCGGTGTATCCGCAGGGCCCGTGGGGCCCGGCGAGCCATCTGCAGCGCGGCGGCATCGCCTACGACTACATCGTGCCGGGCGATCCGCTGACGCCTGGATGGGCGTCGGTGCCTGGGGCGAAGCGCATCGCCGCGTCGGAGGCCGTGTCGATTCCGAAGATCATGGCGCTGCCGATGTCGTATCGCGACATCCAACCGATTCTCGAACAGCTTGGCGGCCCTGCGGCGCCAGACACCTGGAAAGGCCAGCTGCCGATCGCGTATCGGCTCGGCGGCGCCGAGGCGAGGCTGCACGTGCACATCGACATGAAGACCGACGTCCAGCCCAACTTCGTCGTCGAGGGGCGCATCCGCGGCAGCGAGCGCCCGGACGAGTGGGTGGTGCTCGGCAACCACCACGACGCGTGGGTGTTCGGCGGCGTCGATCCGTCAAGCGGCACGGCGTCGATGATGGAGCTGACCAAGGCGCTCGGCGCGCTCAAGCAGCAAGGCCTGCGGCCGAAGCGCACGCTCGTCTTCGGCGCGTGGGACGGCGAAGAGGTCACGCTCACCGGATCGACCGAGTGGGGCGAGCACTTCCGCGATGAGCTGCGGCAGAAGGCCGTAGCCTACCTCAACGTGGACTCGTCGGCCTCGGGCCCGAACCTCGACGTGTCGGCCGTAGGGTCGCTCGCCCCGATGATCGTCGACATCGCCAAAGACCTGCGCGATCCCTCGGGGACGTCACTCTACGAGGCGTGGCGCCGGCCGCGAGACGCGGCGAGTGGACCGGCCACTGGCGCCCGTCCTGACCAGGCGCTCGTCACGACGAAGATCGGAAGCGGCTCGGACCACACCGTGTTCGTCAACCACGTGGGGCTGCCCGTCGTGGAGCTGCAGTTCAACGGCCCCTACGGCGTCTACCACTCGGCCTACGACAGTCACCACTGGCTCTCGACCGTCGGCGATCCCGGCTTCCGGTACTCGCACCTCATGACGCAGCTGTGGGGCACGGTCGCGCTGCGACTTGCCGACGCCGAGATCCTGCCGCACGACATCCCGTCGTATGCCGAATCGATTCGTGACTTCGTGCGGGCGCTCGACGCGATTCCAGATCTGCCCGCGCGCCTCGACACTCGGCCGCTGGTGGCCGCCGTGCAGCGCCTGCGTGCCGCAGGTGAGCGCCTCACGCACCGCGTCGACACGGCGCTGGCTGCGGGCACGCTTCCCGCCGACGTCGCGAGCCGCGTGAACCGCGAGCTGCTCGGATTCGAACGCACCTGGCTCCACGACGCGGGCATTCCCGGACGTCCGTGGTTCAAGCACCTGCTGTACGCGCCGCGCTACACCTACGCCGCCATGAGCCTGCCCGGCGTGACCGAGGCGGCCGAGGCTCAGAACTGGACGCTCGCCGTAGCGCAGCTCGACCTGTTGGTCTCGAAGGTCGAGACCAACGTCGCGCTCGTGGACCGGGCCATCGCCATGCTGCCGGATCCGCTGGCCGGCCGCGCCGCGTCCCTCGAGGCGACGTTGCGCGCCGTGCGCGAGTCCGTCGACGGGCGCATGGCCATCTTCGTGCAGCATCTCGGCACGGGCGAGACGGTGGCCATCGACGCCGACGCGCCGTACGAGACGTTCAGCGTCATCAAGGTGCCCATCATGGCTACCGTGCTGCAACGGGTGCACGACGGCACCCTGGCGCTCAATGACCGAGTCACGCTCCGGAAGGACCAGGCGCGGATTCCGTCGGGCGTGCTCTACGCGCTCGAACCCGGGCTCCAGCCCACCGTCAAGGACCTGCTCACGCTGATGACGATCATCAGCGACAACGTGGCCACCGACGCGCTCGGCGACCTGGTGGGACGCGAGGCGGTGACGGCGCACATGGCGGCACTTGGCCTGCCGACCACCCGCATCCGCTTCTCGGACCTGGAGTGGGACCGGCTGTGGTTGTCGGCGCTCGATCCTTCGTATGCGGACGCCTCCGGCGACAAGACGATCGGCTTCCCCTTCGCGAAGTACGGCGATGCGCGCGTAAGTGAAGCGTTCCGCCGGGTGATCGAGGACACGGGCCTGTACTTCGGCCGCAGCACCGCGCGCGAGATGGGCCGGCTCTTCGCCATGATGGCCCGGGGCGAACTGGTGTCGAAGGACGCGAGCGCGCTCATGATCGACATCCTCAAGAAGCAGCAGGTCAACAACCGCATCCCGCGCGATCTCGCCGACGACATCGAGGTGGCCCACAAGACCGGCGACGGCCAGCCGTGGGTCGCCAACGACGCTGGGATCCTGTGGATTCGGGGCCAGCCGGTGGTGCTCGTCATCTTTGCCGGACATCATCGCGGCACGACCGCGGCGCTGCACGACGCGGAGGCGCGCATTGGCGCCCTCGTGGCGAGTCACTTCGGTGCCGGCGTGACTTCGCAGGCGCGCCAGTCGCAATAGCGCAACCCGCTACGGCGAGGACCCGCCTGGCTCGCCACTGAGGGCCCGCAGGGCTCCGGCAAGGCGCGTGAGCGCGACGGCGAGCGTGGCGCACTGAGACGCCGCCTGCGTGACCACGCCCGTACGCGCGCCGTCTTCCATCGCCCGTGCGGTCTGGTACGCGGCGCCCGTCGAGAACAGCCCCACGGCGCCTTTGAGGGAATGGGCGGCGCGGGCAACGGCCCCGGCCTCACCGGCCGCAACGGCGGCGGTCAGCGCGGCGTGCTGCGCGGGAAGGTCGGCAAGAAACACCGCGACCGTCTCGTCGACCAGCTGCCGGTCGTGGCCGAAGGCGTCGAGCAACGACGCCAGGTCAACGCGCTCGTCGGCATCGGCCCGAGGGGAGGCCGAAGCCGCCATCGCAGCGCCGGGAGGACTGGCAGGGGCGCCAGGCAGCAAGAGCGAATCGATGGCTGCCAGCAGCGTCACCGGGCGCAGTGGCTTGGCCACAAACGCGTCCATCCCAGCCGCAAGACACCGGTCGCGGTCGCCCGCCGTGGTGTGCGCCGTGAGCGCCACGATCGGGGTGCGCCGGCCCGAGCCCGCCTCGTGCGCCCGGATGGCCGCGGTGGCCGCGAACCCGTCCATGCCGGGCATCTGTACGTCCATCAGGATCAGATCGAACGCGCGGCTGGTGGCGGCCGCCACCGCGTCGCGCCCGGTCGACACGGGCGTCACGCGGTGGCGCCGACGGCCGAGCACGTGTGCGACGAGCGTCTGATTCGTGGCGTTGTCCTCGGCGACCAGCACCTCGAGTCGCCGCTGCGGCGCGCTGCGGTCGCGGGCCGCGCGAGTGGGGCGCGTCGCCGGTGCAGGCGCCGTCACGTCCAGGAGCGCCTCGCGCAGGTCCGACTGCTTCAGGGGCTTGCTGAGCCGCGCCGCGATGGCCACGTCTGCCTGCCGGCGCGCCGGCCCCTGCGGCCGGCCGGCCGAGGTGAGCATGATCACCTTCGTGGACGCGAGGCCGGCGTCGTTCAGAATCTCTCGTGCCAGGCTGGCGCCATCGACGCCGGGCATCTGCGCGTCGATGAGCGCTACCGCCCACGGGGTGCCGGCCGTGGCCGCCGCGCGCAACATCGTCAGCGCGATATCGGCGGCGTCCGCGGTACCGGGCACGGCCTGCCACTCGCGCAACAGGCCCTCGAGCACCGTCTGCGTGGTGCGGTTGTCGTCCACGACGAGCACTCGCAGGCCGCGCAGCCGGTCCGGCGCCCAGAGCTCCTGCCCGGGCCGGGCTGTGCGCGCAAACGTCAATGTGAACGAGAAGCGGCTGCCGTGCCCGGCCTCGCTCGCCAGCCAGATCCGCCCGCCCATGAGCTCGACGAGCTGGGCCGAGATCGTGAGCCCGAGGCCCGTGCCGCCGAAACGCCTCGTCGTCGACGCGTCCGCCTGGACGAATGGCCCGAAAATCTGCCACTGCTTCTCGGGCGCGATGCCGATGCCGGTATCCGACACGGCGAAGCGCAGCGACGCCTCGTCCGCGGTGACGGCGTCGGCCGCCACGTCGACCACCACGTCGCCACGTTCGGTGAACTTGACCGCATTCCCAACGAGATTGAGAATCACCTGTCGCAGGCGGCCAGGATCGCCCATGAGCGCATCGGGCACCGCAGCGCCAATCCGGCAGGCCAGCTCCAGTTGCTTCTCGTGCGCCTTGGGCCCAAGCAGCTTCACGGCGTCTTCGACGGCGTCGCGCAGGCTGAACGACACGTGGTCGAGCACCATGCGGCCGGCGTCGACCTTCGACAGGTCGAGGATGTCGTTCAGGATCGCGAGCAGCGCCTCGGCCGACTGATTCGCCGCGTGGATGAACTCCCGCTGCGGAGGCGTGAGCCGGGTCTGCAACGCCAGCGCCGTCATGCCGATCATGGCGTTCAGAGGCGTGCGGATCTCGTGGCTCATGTTCGCCAGGAACTCGGCCTTGGCCTGCGTGGCCGCCTCGGCGCGGCGCTTGGCGACGTCGAGCTCGGTCACCATCTGGCCCAGCCGCTCATTCGAGGCGTTCTGCAGTTCTTCGGCGCGCTTGCGGTCGCTGATATCACGCGCGGCCGCATAGACCGCGCTCTCGTGCATGTAGGGCGTCGCGGTCCACTCCAGCCAGCGGTAGCTGCCGTCGCGCGCGCGGTACCGGTTCTCGAAGTCGACCACCCGGCCCCCCGTCGTGAGGGCGCCGAGCGCGGCGACGGTCGCGTCGCGATCGTCGGGATGCACGAAATCGAGGAAGGGCGACGCGCGGAGTTCGTCGTCTGAGTACCCGAAGACGCGCTGCCAGGCGGGATTGAGCCGCAGAAAGTAGCCGTCGAGGTTGGCCACGCAAAGCAGATCCAGCGACAAGTCGAAGAAGCGCTCGAGCTCATCGGCCGCGCGACGGCGTTCCACGTAGACGCCAATCTGGCGGCCGACGGCGGTCATCGTCGCGAGGTCCTCCGGCGTCAGTGTCACGGGCTGCCGGCTGAAGAACTCCATCACCGCGACGACGCGGTCGCCCCACAGGATCGGCACGGCGACTGCTCCGTGGAGGCCCACGCCCCGGGCCGCTGCTGCCCGGGGCAACGCCGGGTCGAACTGCACGCGGTCCGAGACGACCGCGGCACCGGCGGCCCAGACCCGGCCCGGCACGCCGACGCCGCGGGCGAAGGGGGTCGCGCGACTGACCGCGGCGAACTCCTCGAACAGGCCCGGAGGATTCGGCCACGTGCCGACGCACCGCAGGGCGGTTCCGGCACGGTCGACGCCCCAGAAGCCGCCGTACTCCCAGCCAAACGGCGCGCCCAGCACGCCGAGGATGCGGGGCACCGCGGCGTCGAGGGTCGGCGTTTCGGCCAGCTCCCGCGCAATCGCGTGCGCAAGTGGCACGTGCGCGCCGGCCGCGGCCGTCGGTTCAGAATGCGGCATGGTCACGGGTGGATTCCCCTGCGAGCGGACGCCGAAGGCACTACACTACTGCCGATCCGACCGTTTGTCGTCGGCTCAACATCGCCACAAAGGAAGCTCCGGATGACCGCCACCGCTGCGGCGCGGCACGTGCTCGTCGTCGATGACGATCGCGCGTTTCGTCACGCCGTCACTGCGCTCCTGCAGAAGATCGGCTACGCCACGGCTCAGGCCGGCGACGGCCTCGATGCGCTGCGTCAGCTCAGTGACGGGCGCATCGATCTCGTCTTGCTCGATATCGGACTGCCCGGCATGAGCGGCCTGGACGTGTTGGCCGAAGCCAGGCGGGTGCCGGCCCCGCCGCGCATCGTCATCATCACGTCGGACGACACGCCGGGCGCGTTGATGGCGTCGTTTCGCGGCCAGGCCGACCGGTTCGTGCGCAAGCCCATCACACCCCAGCGGGTCGTCGAGGTCGTGAAGGAAGTGCTGGCGGTGTCGGCAGCCACGACCCTGCCCATCGAGGTGGTCTCGGCCACGCCGGCATGGGTTGAGCTGGTGGCACCGTGTTCCCTCGACGTCGCCGATCGGATTCAGGAGTTCGTGATGAATCTGGACGCCGACGTGCCGGAAGACACGCGCGAGTCGATCGGACAGGCCTTTCGTGAATTGCTGACCAACGCCATCGAGTGGGGCGGACGGCTCGATCCGGCTCGGCACGTGCGAATCTCGTGCCTCCGCACGCAGCGCATGCGGCTGTACCGGATCGCGGACCCGGGCGAGGGCTTCGACGTGGGCACGCTGCCCCATGCCGCGGTGTCGAACTCCCCGGCCGACCCGCTCGAACACGCCCGCGTGCGCGAAGGACTGGGACTGCGCCCCGGGGGACTCGGTCTGCTGCTGTCGCGGGCGCTGGTCGACGAGATCATCTACAACGAGAAGCGCAATGAAGTCGTGCTCGTGAAGTATCTGGATTGAGGGACAGCCATGCTGGACATCATTGAACACGCCGCGGGCGACGTCACGGTCCTGCAACTCACGGGGCGACTGGTCGGCGAGGACGGCGACGCGCCGCTTGGCGACCTCGTCGATCGGCTGCTGGAGCAGAACCGCATGAAGCTGGTGCTCGACTTGGCGCTGGTCACCTACATCGACAGCGCGGGTCTGGGGCTGCTCGTGTCGCGCTATGTCCGTTTCCGCCGTCGTGGCGGCGACGTGCGGCTCGTGAGCCTCACAGAACGTAGTCGCCACCTCATGGCGATCACGAACCTCGTCACGGTGTTTTCGACCTTCGAGTCGCAGGCCGACGCCGTCCGGAGCTTCACCGCGTCCTGACTCGCCGTCCTCCCCCATTCGGCGTAAGCTGTGCGCATGGCGAACCCCAGACTGGTCGGTCGCGACTACACCACTCCAGACCTCGTGGCCAAGGTCACGGGCCGGGCCAAGTACGCCGAGGACTTCCGGGCCGATGGCATGCTCTTCTGCAAGCTGCTGTTGAGTCCCATGCCCCACTGCCGCGTGCGCGGCATGGACACGAGGGCCGCGATGGCCCTGCCGGGCGTGAAAGCGATGCTGACCGCCAAGGATTTCCCGGCGGTGACCGCGCCGGCGGGCGGGCTCGCGCCCGAGCGGGCTCTCACCGACGAGCCGCTGTATCAGGGTGAGCCGATCCTGGCCATTGCCGCGATTGACGAGACCACGGCCGCCGCGGCCGTCGAACTGGTCGAGCTCGACCTCGAGCCCTTGCCCTTTGTGGTCGACCCCATCGCCAGCCTGCGGCCGGGCGGCGCCAATGCGCGGCTCGAAGGTAATGCCTTCGTGGGCGGCAAGGTGGCCACCGTCAAATGGACGGCCGACGTCTTTGCGGCCGCCGCCGACGGCGCGCTGCCGCTCGGCGAGGCGGGCCGCGAGTGGAGCTACGGCGACATCGACGCGGGCTTCCGCGACGCGGCGCTCGTGCTCGACGAGACGTTCCACACGCCGTCTACCCACCACCAGCCGCTCGAGACGCGGTCGGCCATGGCCTACTGGCGTAACGGCACGCTGTACTTGCACGGCTCCACGCAGAGCGTCGCGCAGACCGTGGAGTCGGTGGCCCGCTGGACCGGCACCGACCCGAGCCAGGTGGTCATCATCAGCGAATATACGGGCGGCGGCTTCGGCAGCAAGATTCCGGGCGCGCACTCCATGGCGATTCCGGCGCTGCTTGCAAAGAAAGCCGGCGCGCCCGTGATGATGCGCATCAGCCGCGAAGAAGAGCACTACATCGGACGGACGCGGCCGAACCTGATTGCCCGGGTGAAGGCGGGCTTTGCGGCGGACGGTCGCGTGACGGCGGTCGACATGTTCATCGTGCAGGATGCCGGCCCCTACGAGGACCAGTACGATCTCGAGGCCGCCCCCGGCATCTGCTCACTCGCCTACCAGCCGCTCGCCATGCGTTTCCGCGGCCTCTCGGTGCTCACGAACACGCCGCCACGCACCTCGCAGCGCTCGCCGGGAGGCATGCAGCAAAACGCGATCATGGAGCCCATTCTTGCCAAGGCGGCGCGGCAACTCGGCGTCGACTCGGTGGCGCTGCATCGCCTCAACGCCCCGGCCGGCAAGGCCAGCATGGGGCCACCCAACAAGGACGGCACGCGCAGCCATGTCACGAGCGCGTTCGTGCGCGAGGCGCTCGACATGGGCGCCGGCCTCTTCAAGTGGGACGAGCGCAAGGCGCGCAGCCGGGTGCGACGTGGCGCGGCGGTGCGCGGCGTCGGCGTGTCGGTCAGTCCGTTCATCGGCGGATACTCGGTGGGCTACGACGGGCTGCTTACCATTCGCCCCGATGGCCGCCTCTACGTGCAGTCAGGGATCGGCAATCTTGGCACGCACTCGGTGATCGATACGGCGCGCGTGGCGGCCGACGTGCTCGGCGTGGCGTGGGACGACGTCACGGTCATCTGGGGCGACACCAGCAAGCATGTGCCGTGGACCTGCACGTCGGACGGCAGCCAGACCATCCACGCGATGTCACGCGCCAACCACGCGGCCGCGCACGATGCGGTGCGCAAGCTGCAGCAGATCGCCGCGGCCGACCTGGGTGGCGTGCCGGCCGACTACCGCGTCGCCGACGGTCGCGTGTTCCGGGCGAGTGCCCCGTCGCGCGGCCTCTCGCTGGCTGACTCCGCCCGCCGCGCGATCGCGCGCGGCGGGGCCTATGACGGCCACGAGCTGCCGGCCGACATCCACGCCATGACGCGCGCCTCTGCCACTGCGCTAGCGGGCCTGGGCCTGATGGGCGTCGCGAAGGACGCGTATCCGCACGACGGCGACACGCACTCCTACGTGGTGGGGTTCGCTGAAGTGGAAGTGGACGTGGAAACGGGTGTGGTGCGGTTGATTGAGTACACGGCGGTGGCCGACGTGGGCACCGTGGTCAACCCCCGCAGCCTGGGCGGCCAGGTGCTCGGCGGCGGCTGCCTGGGCATCGGCCACGCGCTCAGCCAGAAGGCTGTCTACGACCAGCAGTACGGCGTGGCGCTGGCACGGCGGTTCCACCACAACAAGCCGCTCACGATCATGGACGTGCCGGCTGGCGGCATGCACCAGGCGGCGCTCGACATCGCCGACCCGGATTCGCCCGTGGGTGCGCGTGGCGTGGGCGAACCGCCCGTGGGCGCTGGCTTCGGCGCGGTGCTCGCGGCCATTGCCGATGCCGTCGGCAACGACGTCTTCCGCCGCGCCCCGGTGACGGCGGACGTGATTCTCTCGGCGCTCGAGTCGGGCCGTCGCGCCGGCGACGCGCTCACGTCGCACGTCTGACGGCGACTAGGCGACGCGGGCCGCTCGTGTCCCGAGTCGGAGATTCGCTTCACAATTCGCTGTGCGGGGCATCCCGCGCCCACGGCTTGTGCAACGGATCTCCGATTCGGGCCGCTAGTGCCAGAGATCGGCCGCATCGAAGTCGGCGCCGCTCGGGCCAGCGTGCGTCTTGACCGCGCCACGGCGCCTCTGATTGAGCGCCTTCAGTCGGCGCTTGGCTGATTCGAATCCGTCGTGAATCGCCTGATGGACATCGGGCACGGGGCCGTGCTCGATGAGCAGGCGCTTGCTGCCCGGCACCGACAGCTCAATCCGCACGAGGAAGCGGTCGCCGTGTTTGTGGTGGCGATGCGGCAGATCGACGACCACCCGGCAGTGCACCAGCCGGGGGTCGAGCCCCGCGAGCGTCTCGGCTTTCTCGCGAATGCGCGACTCCGCAGCCTCGCTGCGCAGCATGTTTCTGAAGACCACGTCGACGGGCAGCATCAGAGCACCTCTGCGTGCAGGATAGCAGGATACGTGCCACGCCACCGCCGGTCCCTGGAGTGCGCGAGGCCTCAGGTGCCGTTTCTCCCCTAGACTCTGCCGCCTCGTGCGCCTCTCGATCGGCCTGCGCCTCACCACGAGCACGACCCGGGCGCGAAATTTCCGGCGATGCGTGAAATACACCGCTCACGGCGGCTCCGCAGGTCGGACGACGCCGTGACCCATCGATTGTCGGGCGCAAATCGGCCGAGACCGGCGCGCGGGCGCAGGCACGAGGTTTGCGCAGCGCTACAGCATGTCCAGTGCCGTGCATCCGTTCCGCCTCGACCGCATCTTGTGTCCCACCGATTTTTCTGACTTCTCGGCGGCGGCGCTCTCGTATGCCAGCGCGCTTTCGGCCAGCTACGGTTCCGCCCTGCGGCTGCTGCACGTGCTTACGCCGTTTCCGGTGGTCGCGCCCTACGTCAGCCTGCCTGGCGACGGACAGCTCTACGAGTCACAGCGCGCCCAAGGCGAACAGGCGCTGGCCGCCGAGGCCAGGCGGGTGCGCCGCCCCGGCGTGGTCGTCGACACCGAGTTGCGGGAAGGCAGCGCGGTGCGCGAGATTCTCGACGCGGCCGACGCCTGGCGGGCCGAGCTGATCATGCTCGGCACCCACGGCCGCGGCGGCTTCGAGCGCCTCGTGCTGGGTTCGGTGGCCGAGAAGATTCTGCGCCAGGCCGCGTGCCCCGTGATGACCGTTCCCTACGACGCCGTTGGGCGTGCCGCCGGCGCCATCCGGTTCTCGCACGTGCTCTGCCCTCATGACGGCTCAGCGGCCTCGAGTCGGGGTGTGGCTTATGCCGCGTCGCTTGCCGAGCGCACGGGCGCCCGGCTCACGCTGGTGTCGGTCGTCGAGGCACTTCCCTACGGCGGCGACTTCACGGGGCCTGCGTTCGGGGCGTTCCACGCGGCGCGCGAACAACACGCGCAGGCAGCCCTCGACTCGGCGCTGCCCGCCGACGTGCGTGGACGGTGCCAGGTGACCGACCGGGTCGTCTACGGCCACCCGGCGCAGCAGATCCTTGACGTCGCCGCCCAGGAGGCGCCCGACCTGATCGTCATGGGCGTGCAGGGCCGGGGCGCGCTCGACCTGGCGATGTTCGGCTCGACCACGAACCACGTCGTGCGACACGCCGCCCAGCCGGTGCTGACCGTCCGGCCGGCACCGGCAGGAGCCTGATCATGTCGACAACGACGCTGACGCGCATCCTCGTTCCGACTGACTTCAGCGATACGTCGATGGTGGCGCTGAAATACGCCACGGCGCTTTCGGACGTCTTCGGCGCCTGTCTGCATCTGCTGCACGTCGTCGACAACGCGATCGAGATGCGCGCGGCCGGCGACCTGGCGATGGCGCCGGGCCAGGATATCGTGGGCGCGGCCCGGGTTCGCGCGGCCGACGCCCTGGCCCAGTTGCTCACGCGTCCCGAGCGTGAGAAGTACGCCGCCACGCTGTCCACCGAGACGGGCGCGCCGTTTGCCACCATCGTCCAATACGCCCGACGGGAGCAGATCGACCTCATTGTCATGGGGACGCATGGACGCGGCCCGATGGCGCACCTGCTGATTGGCAGTGTGGCCGAGAACGTAGTGCGCAAGGCGCCGTGTCCTGTGCTGACCGTGCCGCTGCGGGGACACGACTTCGTGAAGCTGTGACCCAGAGCCCGGGCGCCGAAGGTGGCAATCGGTCGTCCGAGAGGTATCATCCGCCTCCGTCACCCGTCAACGGAGGCTGCCATGCGTCGAGTGCTGAGCGTCTTGTGCATCACGTTGCTGCTGCCCGCCGTGGCTGCGGCTCAGCCGCACACCATCGTGGCCCTCAGCCACACCGACCACACCGCCTATGAGGTCGACCCGGCGTCGGGCCGGATCGTCCACACCTTCACGGCGGCTGAGCAGCCGCACGAAGGCGTGGCGTCGCCCGACGGGCGCACCTACTACGCGGCGATCCCGAACGGCCCGCACGTGGTGGTTCTCGACGCCGCGACGTTCACGCAGAAGGCGCTCATCGAGTCGCCGTTCTTCGCGTCGTCCCGGCCCAATCGGTCGGCCTCGCCGCACGGCAGCGCGCTGACGACCGATGGCCGCAAGCTCTACGTCGGGCTCGAGAACGCCGACGTCCCCGGCATCGTCGTCATCGACACGGCGACCAATCGCGTCATCAAGAAGATCGACGTCGTTCTCAGGGGCGGACACTTCCTGGCCATCCAGCCGAAGACTGACAAGCTCTACTACCCCATGCGCGAGGACCAGCGCGTGCTCGTCATCGACACCAAGACCGACAGGATCACGAAGATCATCCCGATCGAGGGCGGTCCCGTGGGCGTGGGCTTCGCGCCAAACGGCGAGGTCTGGATTCACAACGACGGCGACGGCGCGGTGCACGTGGTCGACTCGTCGAGAGACGAGGTCGTGCGCACGCTCAAGGGACTCGGCAAAGGCGCGGGCCGCATGGCCGTGTCGGCCGACGGCAGATTCGCCGCGTCTACCCACGGCGGGTCCGAGGACGTGGCGCTCATCGACGCCGTCACCAAGACGGTCGTGGCCACCATCCCCGTCGGCAAGGGCCCGGGCTTTCCCCTGTTCTCGCCCGACGGCTCGAAGTTGTACGTGATGAACTACGGGATGGGTGACATCGCCGTCATCGACACCGCCACCAAGACGGTCGTCGCGCGCCACAAGGCCGGCGCGTCGCCGTTTGGCGGTAGCCTGCTGATCCACCCGCGCCAGTAACGCCCGCTCGGCCCAGCCGTGGTCCCCGCGATTGCACCGACGCCATTGACGCGGCGACCAGCGGCATGACAGTGTCTCGCGTCAACCGGAGGGTTCGAATATGGGTCAGGGCGTGGGCATCGGCACGGCGTTACAGGTCTTGATGGTGGTGGTCGGCCATTTCTTCCCGGCCCTGCAGGCCGCCGGACTCTTCCCGATTGCCGGCACGCTCATCGGCGGGATCACGGGCTGGCTCGCCGGTGCGGGCACGCCGGGCACCATGGGCGCGAAGGCCGGCAACGGCGCCATCGCCGGCGGCGTCGCCGGCGCGCTCGGCAGCCTGGTGTCCACGGCACTCGGCGACGTGCCCCTCAGCAACATCGCGATTGCCGGCGGCAGCACGCTCGTCACGGGTGCGATCGGCGCCGTGCTCGGCCGGGCGCTCGGCACGAAAACGGCGTAGCGGCGACGCCGGCACGGTCGCAGTCGCGGTCCCGGCCATCATGCCCCCGGGGATTGCTCGAGTGCCTCCACGTAGAAGGCACTCCGGTAACGCAACCGGAAGTACCACATCGGCCCGAGACCGAGCGCCAGCGCGGCCAGCGTCGGGCCCGCCACATCGCACCCGAGGGCCAACGTCTGCCGGGCGCCAAGATACAGCAGAAAGGCGGCCGACAGGCCCGGCCAGATACCGCGCATGATCAGGGTGCGCGGGTCGGCGGTGAGCGACCGGCGGTAGTACCAGACGCAGGCCGCGCCCGTCAGCCCGTAGTAGAGCGACACCATCACCCCGATGGCGCTGATGAGCCGGACCATCACGCTGCCGATGCTTGCCGACGCGCTCGACAGGGCGAGCAGGGCGAGGGCCAGCCCCCAGACCACGACGCCGGCCAGCCACGGTGTCTGAAAGCGCGGGTGAATCTCGGCGAACCGCGCGTGCAGCACGCCGTCGCGGCCCATCGCATAGAGCAGACGGGCGCACTGCGTCATCTGTGTCTCGATGGTGCCCACCGTGCTCAGGATCACCGCCAGGATGGCGAGGTTGCCCCACGGGCGCGGCAGCACCGCGTCGCCGAGCGCGCTGAGCAGGTTGGCGCCGTGCTGTTCGACCATCTCCAGCGTCATGCCCGTTTGCACGGCCACCTGGACAATCAGAAACGCCGCCATGACGCCGACCATGCCGTAGACGCCGCTGGCGCCGCCCGATGCGCCTTTGCCCTCGGCTTCCTCCGCCACATTCGACGTCACGTCCCAGCCAAAGTAGTAGAACACCGCCACCAGCATCCCGGCCATGAAGGTATCGAAGTCGCCAAACGCTGTGGGCGAGAACCAGACGAATGAGAACGGGTGCACGGGGTTTGCAGAGAACGTGACATAGGCCCCCACCATGAGCACGAGGAGCGCCAGCACCTCGATGCCGGTCATGATCTTCTGGAAGGCGGCGGCCGCATGCACGCCCACGATGGTCAGCACCGCAATGGCACTGAACCACACCCCGCCGACCAGCGCCGCAAACGCCACGCTCGATTCATGAGCGGGCGCCACCAGGTGCAGCGTGGCGACGCCGACGGGCAACGCGGCCGTGACCATGAACACCGTGCTCAGCACCAGGAACGTCCAGGCGGCCATGAAGCCGAGCGTCGGGCTGATCGAGCGGCCCACCCAGGCGTAGGCCGCCCCGGCGTCGGCGCGCCAGAGGTTGAGATACTTGAAGGCGAACGAAATCCCGAACATCGGGATGGCGCCAAAGAGCAGGGCCGCGGGCGCCGCCAACCCCACGGCCGCCACGAGCGCTGCGGTGGTGGCGTTCAGCGAATACGACGGCGCGCTGCCGGCGACGGCGAGCGTCACCGTGTCGAGCAGCGAGAGCGCGTTCTCCTTGAGGCCTTTGGACACGGGTTCGCTAGTACGCCACGGCGTAGCAGTCGCGCCTCGGGTCCGCGCCCGCAAGCCGGCTCTTGGTCTTGGGGTCGATCATCACGGTCGTGGCGCAGCCCGACATCCCGAACGCGCGAATCCGGCTCACGTCGTGGCCGCGCGCCTTGAGTGCATTGAACACCGCGTCGGGGATCGTGGCTTCCAGATTGAGCTTGTTGAAGCCCGCTTCGTGCGGCCAGAACGAGCCGTGAAAGTGCAGCGTCTGGAAGCGCGGCCACTCGAACGCCGCGTGCACATTGGGATACCACGCGTCCCAGAATTCGACGATGTTGAGGAATGCCTGCAGGATCGTCTGGTCCTGGTTGTCACCGCCGGGTGTGCCGAGCGCCATGAGCGGCTGGCCGTCCTTGAACACCAGGCTCGGCGTCAGCGTGTAGCGCGGCCGGGCGCGCGGCCGAATCTGATTCGCACGGGTCGGGTCGAGCCAGAACTGCTCGCCGCGCACGCTCATGCCGATGCCGGTCTCGCCGAGGATGACGGCGCCGGGCACCCATCCGCCGCTCGGCGTGGCATCGAAGACGTTGCCCGCCTTGTCGATGATGGCCATGTGCGTCGTGTCCTTCGACACGCCGGCCGAATCCAGTCCACGCGACATCTGATCGTCTTTGGCCGTTGCCGTGCCGTCGGCGATGTCGTAGCGCGCAAACGGCCACGTCTTCACGACCGAGTCGTGCGCCAGCGGATTGCCGGCGATGAACGCTTTCGACGCCTGGCGCGGATTGATGAGCGCCGCGCGCTCCTTCGCGTAGGTCTTCGACAGCAGTCCTTCGCCCGGCACCTGCACGAACGCGGTGTCGGCGTAGTAGGTGTCCCGGTCGGCGTAGGCGAGCTTCATCGCTTCGGTAACCGTGTGCACGTAGTCGGCGCTGTCGTGCGTCATCGCCCGGAGGTCGAACTGCTCGAGGATGTTGAGCGTTTGCAGCAGCACGGGCCCCTGACTGGAGAACCCGTGTTTGTAGACCGTGTAGCCGCGATACGTGGTGGACGCCGGCGCCTCGACGCGGGCGAAGTACTCCGAGAAGTCGCTGAGGTCGAAGGGCGCCTGGTGCTGCTGCAGGAAGGCCACCATCTCTTTGGCGATGTCGCCCTTGTAGAACCGATCGCGGGCGGCGACGATGCCCGCCGCGCGGCCTTTCCGTTTCGCCGTGCGCTCGGCTTCGACCATGCGCGTGAGCGTCCGTGCCAGCGTCGGCATCTTGATAGTGTCGCCCGCCTCGTGTGGCGCGCCGTCGGCCTTGTACCAGAAGCGTTGATTGCCAGGCCACTGCGCGAAGAACTCGCGCTGCCGTTTTACGCCGGCGGCGGTGCTCTGGCGCAGCGGAAAGCCGCCTTGCGCGTACTCGATGGCGCGCGCCGCCACGGCTTCGAAGCTCATCGTGCCCCACATCTCGAGCACCGTGAGCGCCGCGTGCAGCGCGCCGGGAACGACGGCAGGATCGAGCCCCGCGCCTTCGAGCGTCTTGCCGCGCGACAGATACCAGTCGACGCTGACGGCCTTGGGGGCCCAGCCCTGGCCCACGATGGAGGTGACCTTCTTCTCCGTCACGGGGTAGACGAGCACGAGCGCTTCCCCGCCGAGACTGTAGAGATCCTGCTCGACGACGCCGCCGACGAGCAGCGACGCAACTCCCGCATCGAAGGCATTGCCGCCCCTGTGCAGGATCTCGAGCGCCGCCGAGGTCACCAGCGGATGGCCCGTCGATACGCCGCCATTTGGTCCCGCCACAAGCGGCCTGAGTGCCGCCGGTGGCGGCGCGCCGCGGGTGGGCGGTTCTGGATCCGGCCCCCGTTGCTGCGCGGCGATCGCCACGGACAGAGCGACGACGGCGGCGAGCGCCATCATCTGCGAAGCGCGTGTCTTCGTCATGCCGCGCATGATACCGCCGGACCTCGCGCAGCGCGACGAGTACCCGGAGGAGCCGCGCTCACGGCGCTCAGGTCGCTTATCCTATCTCCCGCATGCCTATCAGCGAACGCGCCGCGCGCCTCCACCGCGAGTCGATCATCATCGACCCGTGCGTCCAGTATCTGCTCCGCCGCACGGATCGCAGCGACCGGTCGGGACTGACGGCCGTGGCCCTCACCATCCCGATGCCGAACGAAGACGCGGCACAGACCTACCCGCGCGTGCGCGACTTCCTGGCCGTGATTCACGCCGAGCCCACCTTCTGCCTCGGCGACACGCCCGCGGCCATCCGCCGGGCGAAGACCGAGGGCAAGATGGCGCACATCCTGCTCTCGCAGGACTCACTTTTCCTGGGTGCCGGCCCGGCGAGCCTGCTGCTGTGGAAGCAGCTGGGGCTGCGCGTCTGCCAGATCACCTACAACGAGAAGAATCTGCTCGGCGATGGCTGCCTCGAGCGCCACGACGGAGGGTTGAGCCAACTCGGCGGAGTGATGGTGCGCGAAATGGAACGCGTGGGCATCACCATCGACCTGACCCATGCGGGCAAACGCACCTTTCTCGACGCGTGCGCCGTGGCGACCCGGCCGCTCATCGCGTCGCACTCGAACCCCAGGGCCGTGGTTGACAACCCCCGGAACATCGACGACGAGCAGATCCGCGCCGTGGCGGCGTCTGGCGGCGTGGTGTGTGTCACCACCTGGGCACCGCTCATCTGGCGCGGGACGCCAGGCATGCCAACCCTCGACGATTGGCTGCGGTGCGTGGACCACGCCGTGCAGCTGGTCGGCATCGATCACGTCGGTGTCTCCACCGACTCGATGGGCACGGCGGGCGCGTATCCGCGCCACGCCCGCAATCCCGACGCGCTGCCCTATGGATCGGTGACCGACGAGTTCGACCGGCTGGCCCAACCGCCCGACAACAACAACCGGCAGCCCGCGGACCTCAATGGGATCGAGGACTTCCCGTGGCTCGTCGAAAAGCTCTGCGCCCATGGGGTGTCCGACGGCGACATCCAGAAGCTGCTTGGAGGGAATCTCATGCGCGTATTCGATGCGACGTGGCAGCCGGCGTGGCTGGGATAAGCCGCTGGTGTGTTGCCGAACGACCGTTCCAGGCAACCCCCGCGGACTTGACTGCCCGTTTACGACATTTCCTGCTATTATCGGCGCCGTAACCACACGGTACCACCCCTCTCTCGTCAAGCGAGGAACGCAATGTCAGACACGGACATGGGCCAGACCGCATCAGCCACACCGCGCGGCGGAGCCACGAGGCGCGACTTCATCAAGGGCGTGATCGCGGCCGGTGCCGCGGTTTCCACCAGCGCGTATCTGTTCCGCACTTCTCTCGCGGGCCAACCAGCCGGCGCGGGATCGGTAGAACGCCTGATTTCGATCACCGTCAACGGGCAGGTGCGCCGCGTCGACGTCATGAAACAGGAAACCCTGGCCATGACGCTGCGCTACAAGCTGGGCCTCACCGGCACCAAGCTTGGCTGCGACCGGGCCGAGTGCGGCGCCTGCACGGTGCTGGTCGACGACGTGCCGACCTACTCGTGCTCGCTCCTGACGCACACCCTGCGCGGCCGCAAAGTGCAGACGATTGAAGGCCTCGCGTCGCCTGACGGCACGCTGCACCCGGTGCAGCAGGGCGTCGTGGCCGAGCAGGGCTTCCAGTGCGCCTTCTGCATGCCGGGCTTCGTCATGGCCACGGTGGGCTTCCTCAAGACCAATCCGAATCCCACGCGCCAGGAACTGGCGCACGGGGTGTCCGGCAATCTGTGCCGCTGCCAGGACTACGACAAGATTCTCACTGCGCTAATGCACGGCGCGGAACTGTCGCGGGGGGCGTAACCGTGGCCAACGACTATAAGTACATCGGCAAGAACTACACGACGCCCGACCTCGTGGCCAAGGTCACGGGCAAGGCGAAGTACGCGGAGGACTACCGCGCCGAGGGCATGCTGTTCGTGAAGCTGCTGCTCAGCCCCATGCCGCATGCGCGCGTGGTCAGCGTCGATGCCACCCGCGCTCTGGCACTGCCGGGCGTCAAGGGCATCCTGCGCGCGAGCGACTTCCCGCCACCGCCAGCGCCCCCCGCCCCACCGGCCGGCCAGCCCGCGCCGCCCCCCCCGGCCCTGCCGCCTGAATTCGCGCTGACCGACGAGCCGGTCTATCAGGGCGAGCCGATTCTGGCGATTGCGGCCGTCGACGAGACCACGGCGGCCGAGGCAATCGAACTCATCGATGTGCAGTACGAACCGCTGCCCTTCGTGGTCGATCCGCTCGATAGTCTGCGGCCGGGCAGTCCCAACGCCCGCACGCAGGGCAACGTCTACACCGGCGCGGGTCCCACGCTGAAAGTGGTCGACCTGAAGTGGAGCGCCGCCGACTTCGCCGCCGCGGGCGACGGCAAGCTGCCGATGGGCGAGGCGCCGGATACGTTCGTGATCGGCAACATCGAGGAGGGCTTCAAGAAGGCCGACCTGATCCTCGACGAGACGCTCTACACCCAGTCCACGGGACACCAGCCGCTCGAAACGCGGACCACGATGGCCTATTGGCAGAACGGCAAGCTGTTCCTGCACGGCTCCACGCAGAGCACGGCCCAGACCGCCCCGAACATCGCCCGCATGGTGGGCATCAAGGTCGACGAGGTCGTGCTCATCAGCGAGTACACCGGCGGCGGCTTTGGCAGCAAGATCCCCGGATCGGGCAGCATGGCGATTCCGGCGCTGATGGCCAAGAAGGTCAACGCACCGTGCATGCTGCGCATCACGCGCGAGGAAGAGCACTACATCGGCCGTGCGCGCGCGGGCATGTACGGCCGCGCCAAGGTCGGCTTCCGCAAGGACGGCCGCGTCGTGGCGATGGACTTCTTCACGCTGCAGGACAACGGCCCCTACAACCCGCAGGGCGACTACCGCTCGGCCGGGTCGATGGCGTCGCTGAATTTCCAGCCGGAAACCTATCGGTGGCGCGGCATCACGGTGCTGACCAACACCCCGCCCCGTACGTCCCAGCGCTCGCCGGGCGGCATGCAGATGAATGCCCTGCTCGACCCGATCATGGCGCAGGCGGCCCAGAAGCTCGGCCTCGACCACGTTGAGCTGCTGAAGGTCAACGCGCCGGTGGGCAAAGCGCCCTACGGCCCGGTGGTGCCGGCCACCAAGAAGCAGGCCTACGTCACCCAGGCCAACGTGCGCGAGGCGCTCGATCAAGGTGCGACGCTCTTTGGCTGGGCTGAAAAGAAGCAGGCGCTGGCTACCAACAACCGCCGCGGCTCGAAGGTGCGCGGCATCGGCGTGGCGGTCGGTCCGTACACGGCCGGCTCGGTCGGCTTCGACGGCATCGCCATCGTCCGTCCCGACGGCAAGGTGCAGGTGCAGTCGGGCATCGGCAACCTGGGCACCGAGTCGGTCATCGACTGTCAGCGGGTCTACGCCGAAGTGCTCGATACGCCGTGGGAGAACTTCGAAGTGGTCTGGGGCAACACGTCCAAGGGCTTGCCATGGTCGTGCGTCTCGGCCGGCAGCCAGACGGTGCACGCCATGACGCGCGCGGCGCACGCCGCGGCCATGGACACCAAGCAGAAGCTGCAGGAGGTCGCCGCCAAGATGCGGGGCGGCTCACCCGAGAGCTACAAGGTCTCCAACGGCCGCGTCGGCAGCCTGACGTTCGCCGAAGTGGCCAAGAAGGCCATCGAGCTTGGCGGCAAGTACGACGGCCACGAGTTCCCCGAGGACATCAACGCCTTCACCAAGAGCGCGATGAAGATCGTGGCCGGTCAGGGCCTGATCGGCGTGGCGAAGGACAACTACAAACGCGACGGCAACACCCACTCGTTCGTGGCGGGTTTTGCCGAAGTAGAAGTCGACGTCGAAACCGGCGCGTTCCGCGTCGTCGAGTACGCCGCGGTCGGCGACGTGGGCACCATCCTGCACCCGCGCAACCTGTTCGGGCAGACCTTCGGCGGCTCGATGCTCGGCATGGGCCACGCGATTTCGCAGAAGTGGGTCTACGACAAGCAGTACGGCGTGGCGCTAGCGCGGCGGTTCCACCACAACAAGCCGCCGTCGATTATGGACATCCCGGCCACCGTCAAGATCAGCGCCACCGACATCCCCGACCCGGAGACGCCCGTGGGCGCACGCGGCATCGGTGAACCTCCCGTGGGTGCCGGCTGCGGCGCCGTCGCAGCGGCGCTCGTGAATGCCCTCGGTGCCGAGGCCTTCCGCCGCTATCCCATGACGCCAGACCTGCTGCTGACGTCTATCGAATCCAAGACCTGGCAGCACAGCGCGCTCACGGCGCACATTTAAGGGAGCATCGAATCATGGCTGTAATTCACGACATGATGGCGGCGTTCGAGC
>JANMDX010000171.1:0-49114 GCA_031376505.1 Acidobacteriota bacterium | reverse complement strand
CACACGGGCGAAGCCGCAGATGATGGTGGTGCCGTAGCGCGCCTTGAACTCGTCGAACCGTGAGCCGTCGACGATGCGGGCAAGCACCTCGCGCACGTCGTATTGCGTGCGGAGATCGCCCGGCACGATGCCGTAGAGCTCGGCTGGATCGTAGAGGGGATCTTCGGGGGCGGTCACGTCGCCGTGCGCCGGCTTCACGGAGTGCAGCGTCGAGACGATGGTGCGCGTCTGGTGCAGTGCGTGGCGGTCGTCTTCGGCGAAGTAGTCTGCGACGCCGGAGAATCGAGTGTGCACATCGGCGCCCCCGAGGTCTTCGGCGGTCACGTCCTCGCCCGTGGCCGCCTTCACGAGCGGCGGGCCAGCCAGGAAGATTGTGCCAGTGCCTTTTACGATGATCGTCTGATCGGACATGGCCGGCACGTAGGCGCCGCCGGCCGTGCACGAGCCCATCACGACCGCGATCTGCGGGATGCCCGCGGCCGACATGCGTGCCTGGTTGAAGAAGATGCGCCCGAAGTGATCGCGGTCGGGGAAGACCTCGGCCTGCAGGGGCAGAAACGCGCCGCCCGAGTCCACGAGATAGACGCACGGCAGGTGATTCTGCAGCGCCACATCCTGCGCGCGCACGTGCTTCTTCACAGTCATCGGATAGTACGTGCCGCCCTTGACCGTGGCGTCATTGGCCACGATGAGTACCTCGCGGCCTGACACGCGGCCGATGCCGGTGACGATGCCGGCCGAAGGCGCCTCGCCGTCGTACAGGTCCCACCCAGCGAGGGCCGACAGCTCCAGGAAGGGGGAGCCGGGGTCGAGCAGCAGGTCGATCCGGTCGCGGACGGGGAGCTTCCCTTGACTGGCATGTCGTTCCAGATACTTGGGTCCGCCGCCGAGCTTCACGAGCGCCAGTCGCTCGCGATAGGTGGCGACCAGCTCGGTCATTGCGGCGCGGTTCCGCACAAACTCCGGAGCGGCGGTGCGAATGTGCGATTCAAGAACGTCCATGGAACTCCAGCGCACGGGCGCAAGCGAGCGGGCGGCGTTACCAGCCGCAGCAGTCGGTCTTGAACCGGCACTTCGGACAACGCCAGACGGCGTGCATCCGGTACATCTCGGCTCCGCAGCGCTCGCACAGCGTCTTGTCGTCGTCGGAGCGCGCGGGCGCCGCACGAAGGGCGGAGAGCACCGGAGTGATGGGTGGCAGGGTCGGTGAGTCCCCCATGCCGCGATTATAGCGGAGCGGAGCCGACGACGACCGCCGGAACGAGGTCTTTGGAGAATAATGGAGAGCAGACCATGGCTCGTATCCAAGCGCGCCGTCGTCGTGTGCTGGTCGTCGACGACGACCTGGCCACGGTGGACTGGCTGAAGATGGTGATTGAGCAGGCTCCCGTGGAACCGGCGTTCGACGTGCGCGCGGCTGGCCTCGGGCGCACCGGCGACGCCCTCTTCGACGAGTGGCACCCGGAGATTGTGCTGCTCGACCTGTTGCTGCCCGACGGCGATGGCCTGAACGTGTTGAGGGGCATGAAGCAGCGCGCGCCCGGCACCGAAGTGATCGTCATCAGCGGTCAGGGCACCATCGCGCGGGCACTCGATGCCGGGCAGGCCGGCGCGTTCTTCTTCGTCGAGAAGTCGCAGCTCGACGCGGACGGGATCGTCGGCATTTTGGAGCGTGCCGGTCGCCAGGTCGATGAGCGGATCACGCACGAGCGGCTTCGTGCGACGGTGCGCGACCCGGACGGCATGGGAGCCGTGGTCGGCCAGAGCGAGGTGATGCGCGAGCTCTTCGAGTTGGTGGACGCCGTGGCGCCGAGCACCGCGAACGTCCTTATTCAGGGCGAGAACGGCACCGGCAAGGAACTCGTCGCCAACGCGCTGCACCAGCGAAGTCCGCGCGCGTCGGGTCCGTTTATCAAGATTAATTGCGCCGCCATCCCGAAGGAGCTCATTGAATCGGAGCTGTTCGGCTACAAGAAAGGCTCGTTCACCGGCGCCAACGCCGACAAGGTCGGTCTTTTGGAACTCGCCGAGGGCGGAGCGCTGATGCTCGACGAAATCGGGGAGATGCCCGCCTACCTGCAAACCAAGCTCCTGCGCGTGCTGCAGGAGCGCGAGTACCGGCCGATCGGCAGCGATCGATTCGTGAAGGTCGACTTCCGCCTCATCTGTGCCACCAACATCGACCTGGAATCCGCGCTGCGCGACGGCAGGTTGCGCGAGGACCTCTACTTTCGCATCAACACGATCATGCTGCGGGTGCCACCGCTGCGCGAACGCACCGAGGACATACCCTTGCTGTGCGACTGGTTCGTGGAGAAGTTCGCGCGACGCCATCAGAAGTCGGTCCGTGGTGTGAGCCCTGCGGCCTACCATCTGCTGATCCGGAATCGCTGGCCTGGCAACGTGCGAGAGCTCGAAAACGCCATGGAACGCGCGGTGCTCGTGGCGCGGACAACCGAGATTCAGCCGATGGACCTGCCCGATGCCTTGCGTGTGGGCGGCGACGAGGCCTTCACGATTCCCGCGCACCGCACCCTGGCCGAAATCGAACGGATGGCCATTTTGCAGACGCTCGAGCGGACGAACTGGAACAAGCAGGAAGCCGCGCAGATCTTGGGTCTATACCGGCCGACTCTGTACAACAAGATGCGCCGCCACGGCATCAGCGCGCTGGACCTGAAACGCCGCGGCGCGGCCGCGGTCGGCGAGGCGTGACGTCGGTGCGCCAGGTCCTGCAGGCAATCTGGCGAGGCGTGGGCGAGTTGTATCGCAGCGAGGGGCTGACGCACGCGGCGGCGATCGCGTTCTACGCGCTGCTGTCGCTGTTTCCGTTCTTCCTACTGTTGTTCTCGATGATCGGCGCCGTCACGGCTGATCCCGCCGCGCGGGACGACGTGGTCTACTTCGTCTTGCGGTATTTCCCTGGCCAGCTCGATTTCGTCGCGTTCCAGATCGACAGCTTTCGCTCTGAGCGCGTCGGCATCGGAGTCGGCGGGGGGCTGGCGCTTGCCTATGCGTCGCTCGGGGTGTTCAACGCGATGACCAATGCGGTCAACCACGCGTGGGGCGCCGAAAGCCGTCGCAGTTTTCTGCGGCATCGGCTGTTCTCGTTCCTGATGATGGCCTCGGCGGCGACCATGTTCCTGGCGGCGATCGTCGTCGTCTCCCTCGTGCGGCTCGTCGAGGCGCGGTGGTTTGGGGCGCTTGGGCTGCCGACTGAGTGGATGACGCCGATGCGAGGCGCTGGCGCCGACTACGCGGCCACGGCGATGCTGATTCTGTGTGTGGCCCTGGTGCACCGGTTCGTGCCCAATGTGCGCTTGTCGTTCCGTGAGGTCTGGCCGGGCGCCATCGTCACTGGCCTGCTCTGGCGGGCGGCGTTCGCGCTGTTCTCGGCATACGCCGCCGACCCCGCGCGCTGGACGGTGCATGGCTCGGTGGCCGCGGTGGTCGTGTTTCTGCTATGGATCTACGTGTCGGCGGTGCTGCTGCTGTACGGCGTGGAAGTGACAGCGGCCTACGTGCGGCTGCAGCGCGTGGCGCCGCTCAGCCCGGCGACCGTCGGGCCAGGAGCTGACGCATGAGAGCGGCGATGAAGAAGGGCAGGTCGTCGGACTTGCGCGAGGTGATCACGCAGCCGTCCTCCACTACGGGACGGTCGACGTAGCGGGCGCCGGCGTTCTTGGCGTCGACGGCGATTGACGGCCAACACGTGACGAGTCGCCCTGAGAGGACCTTGGCGTTGATGAGTACCGACGCGCCGTGAGCCATGGCGGCCACGGGCGTTCCGGCCTCGACTGCGTCGCGCACGAGGTCGACCATGGCATGCCGCAGACGGATGCGGTCGGCGGCGTAGCCGCCCGGTATTACGACGGCGTCGATATCGGCCGCGCGCAGCGTGCTGGCCGCGAACTCGGCCACGACTGATGGACCGGTACGGCTCACGTAGGTCTGACCCTGAACGGGGCCGACGATCTGCACCATCGCGCCGGCGTCTGTGAGGGCGCCGCGCGTCGTGTCGAGATCGACGTGGTCGTAGTCCGTTTCGACGAGAATTGCCACGCGCTGTCCCCGGAGTGGGCTCGTCTCGGTCACAAGTCAATCGCCTTTCCCGAAGAGTCTATCGCAGGGGCTGGAGCCGCAGCATATGATCGAGGGATGAATCGACTGGCGCACGAGGCGAGCCCGTATCTGCGTCAGCACGGTGAGAATCCGGTGGACTGGTACCCGTGGGGCGACGAGGCGTTCGCGCGGGCACGAGCGGAGCAGAAGCCGATCTTCCTGTCCGTCGGATACGCCACCTGCCACTGGTGTCACGTGATGGCGCACGAGTCATTCGAACACCTCGACGTTGGCGCCCAGATGAACCGCGACTTCGTGTGCATCAAGGTCGACCGCGAGGAACGCCCGGACGTGGATCGGGTCTACATGGCGTTTGTCCAGGCCACGACTGGAAGCGGCGGCTGGCCGATGAACGTATGGCTGACTCCCTCCCTGGAGCCGTTCTACGGCGGCACCTACTTTCCGCCGGTCGCGGCGTGGGGGCGGCCATCGTTTGGCGACGTACTGGGCGAGGTTGCCAGGGCGTGGAGAGACGACCGCCTCAACGTGACTGCCTCCGCAAGGCGGATGATCGAGCGGTTGCGTGAACGCCCGCATCGGGCGGGCGCAGGTCTGGCGTCAGACGCCAGCGTCCTCGAGGCAAGCGTTGAGGCCTGGGCGGGGTCGTTCGACCAACAGCGCGGGGGATTCGGCGACTCGCCGAAGTTCCCGCGGCCGAGCGAGTTGCTGTTCCTCCTGCGTGAGTACGCGCGCACCGGGCAGGCCAATCCACGCGTGATGGTGCTCGGCACGCTGAGGGCCATGGCGCTCGGAGGAATGCGCGACCACGTCGGTGGGGGCTTTCATCGTTACTCGGTGGATGGCGGGTGGCGCGTTCCTCACTTCGAAAAGATGCTGTACGACCAGGCCCAGCTCGTGCTGGCGTACCTGGAGGCGGCGCAAATGAGCGGCGATGCGTTCTTCGCGCAGGTCGCCGAAGACACGTTGCGCTACGTGCAGCGGGAGTTGTTGTCGCCAGAGGGGGCCTTCTACTCGGCGCAAGATGCCGACTCGGTGCCGCCCGGCCAGGCCGGGCAGCCTGGCGCGCACGCGACGGAGGGAGCGTTCTACATCTGGTCGCGCGATGAGATCGTGCAGGCGATCGGGCCCGACAGCCGGGTGTGGGAGATGCGGTTCGGTGTGCTGCCTGGCGGCAATGCGCCCTTTGATCCGCAGGACGAGTTCGGCGCGAACAATCTCTTCTACACCGCCAAGACGATTGCCGCCATCGCGACGGAGACGGGACTGACCCCGGCTGACGTGGGCATGGCGCTGGCGCGCGGGCGCCAACGGCTGTTTGCCGTGCGCGAGCAGCGCCCGCGGCCGCTGCTCGACGACAAGGTGCTCACGGCCTGGAACGGGCTCATGATTGCGGCCTGCGCCCGCGCGGCCCGGGTACTGGCGCCGGGCGATGCACTCGGTGAGGGTGTGGGCGGGACCGGCGCGTATCACCAGCAGGTAGCGCAGCGTTGCGCGGCATTCGTGGGCGCCCGACTGTGGAACCCCGGCACCGGGCGGCTGTACCGGCGCTTCGCGGACGGGTCGGCCGGCATCGACGCCTTCGCCGAAGACTACGCGTACATGGCGTGGGGGCTCATTGAGCTCTTTCAGGCCGATGGCGATCCACAGTGGCTGGCGTGGGCGGTGCAGTTGCACGAATCGCTCGATACGCTGTTTGGCGCGGCCGGTGACCAGGGATGGCATGCCACGACCGGGGAGGACCCAACCGTGCTTCTGCGGCAGCTCGATGAGTACGACGGCGCGGAGCCGTCCGCGTCGTCGGTGGCCGTGATGAACCTGCTGGCGCTGGCGCGGCTCACCGGTCGCGCGCAGTATCAGGCCCAGGCAGAACGCGTATTGAGTGCGTGGGGGGCGAGGCTGCGGGGACAGGCCCGGGTGGCGCCACTGATGCTGGCCGCGCTGTCGGTGTCGCTGCAGCCGCGGGTTGAAATTGCGATCGTAGAGGGTGATGACGACGTGTCGCAGGCGCGGCTGCACCACGCGGTAGCGTCGCGCTATCTGCCCTCGGCCGTGATCGTGCCCATTCGCCGCGGGGCGGGCGCGTTGTCGGCAGTCGCCCCCTGGACAGCGGAGATGACCTCGCGTGGAGGACCGGCCACGGCCTATGTCTGTCGTGACTTCGTCTGCGAGTACCCGGCCACGGCGCCCGAGGATCTCGTGACACGGCTCGACGCGCTGACGCAGCCTGAGGCCGGCGCCGACCGAGACGCAGGAGGGCGGTCTGAAGCCGGAGACACGGGCCCGTAACGCGACGACGCGGCGCGACTCGCCATCGAGTATCGTGGGGCGAGTCCAGGGGACGAAGCCGGGGTGGCGAAACTGGCAGACGCACGGGACTTAAAATCCCGGGTTCCGCAAGGAGCGTGTGGGTTCGATTCCCACCCCCGGCACCAGAGCAGCAGTCACTTACAGCGACTTGCTGGCGCGCTGTGCTGAGCGTATTGAGGCGACTGCACCGGGTCTACCCGTCGCCCTTCGGCGCCGTGTCGGGGCTCGCGTCTCCGCCGCCCAGGCTATCACGTCCGCCAGCTCGGCGAGCGCCGCCGTCGTGTGGCCGGCGATGGCCCTTCGCATCGAGTAGGCGGGACGCCGGTACCAATCGGCGTGACGATCTCAGGACGTCACGACCCGCCGTTTGGCCTCACGCGGTCCGCGTCGTTCGTCGGCCGCTCAGCCGCTCGACGCGAATGCGGTAGAAGATGGGCGTCTCGCGCTCTTCACCGCTGGCCAGGGTTCCGGTTGCCGGCAACCACCACGTCCGGCGCTGCTCGAAGAGGTCGTGCACGCGCTGCCAGGGTTCGCGGGCTTCGTGCGCATCGCGAAGCTCCTCGTACCGTCCGGTCACGAGCACCGAGGTCCAGTGGAACTGGTCGGCGACCTCATCGACCGCGACGCACACCTTCGGGTTCGCGCGCATCCAGACGATTTTCTGGCCGAGCGTCGAGAATCCGTAGAGGCAATTCCCAGGCCGGTCGAACGCGTAGGAGATGGGCACGATATAGGGCTGGCCGTTCAACGCACAGGCGAGTCGGCCAACGGTAGTACGGCCAAGCAATTCCTCGCACTGCGCGGCGGTGAGGTCGTGGATGATCATGACGCCGTCGGGCACCTGCTGTGACGACCTGCGGGATTGTACACGCGCTTTGTCGGTTCGAGCGCCCCTGACGTTGGTAGTGGCGCGGGAACGGCCACGCGTCGTGTCGTGATGCTGGTGAGAGGGCACCTGGGACTGAGAACGGGACTTCTGTCACCACCAGTTGACTATCGTCCTTGTGGACCTGCACGGCCGGTTGGCCGATAAGCCACACGAAGTGGCTTATGGATTGCGGGGTGTCGATTGGGGAACACCGCTGCACAGTTCGGCGACGGTTGGCGCGCAAGGAGCACCCATGATTTCGGTCTCACCGCCGGAGTTCGAGCACCGCGGACCTGGCGCCGACCGGACGTTGGTGCGGAAAGCGGTTGCGCACCGGCTCGTGTTCTCCCTCGGGAAGGATCCCACGACAGCCACGCCGCGCGATTGGTTTCACGCGACCGCTCTTGCCGTTCGCGACCGGTTCATCGAGCGCTGGATGGACGGGATGCGGACGGCCGAGCAGGGCGCTACCAAACGGGTCTACTACCTGTCGATGGAGTTCCTCACCGGACGGCTCCTGTCGAACAGCCTCCTGAACCTGGGTGTCGCCGCGGAGTTCCAAGCGGCACTGGCCGATCTGGCTGTCGAGTTCGACGACATCCGGACCGTCGAACAGGACGCGGCGCTGGGCAATGGTGGACTCGGCCGGCTCGCGGCCTGCATCCTCGATTCAATGGCCACGCTGTCGCTGCCCGGCTTCGGCTACGGCATCCGCTACGAGTACGGCCTCTTTTATCAGGCGATCGAGCACGGCGCCCAGGTCGAACATCCCGACACCTGGCTGCGCTACGGCAATCCGTGGGAAGTCCCACGGCCGGAGGTGCTCTTCCCGGTGGGTTTCGGCGGCCGCACCGTACACGTCATCGACCATCTCGGGCGCCGTCGGTCGCACTGGGTGGACACCGATTCCGTGTTCGCCATGGCGTGCGACACACCCGTGCCCGGCTACGGCACGGGCGCGGTGAACAACCTGCGGCTCTGGTCGGCGAAGGCCACGCGTGACTTCAACCTTCAGCACTTCAACGAGGGCAACTACTTCAAGGCGGTCGAACAGAAGACTGAATCCGAGAACCTGTCGAAGGTGCTGTATCCCGACGACTCCACCCAGGTCGGACGCGAGCTGCGGCTGAAGCAGCAGTACTTCTTCGTCTCCGCCTCGGTTCAGGACATCGTTCAGCGGTTCCTGACGTCGCACGACCGGCTCGACCTGTTGCCGGAGTACGTGGCCATTCAGTTGAACGACACCCATCCCGCCATTGGCATTCCTGAGCTGATGCGGCTGCTCGTCGACGTGCACGACCTGGACTGGGACCGGGCCTGGGATATCACCCGGCGGACCTTCGCGTACACGAACCACACGCTGATGCCCGAGGCGCTGGAGACCTGGCCGGTGGCGCTCTTCGAGCGCATCCTGCCGCGCCACCTCGAGATCATCTACGAGATCAACCACCGGTTCCTCGAGGACGTGCGCCACCGGCATCCTGGAGAGGTCGATCGGTTGCAACGCCTCTCGATCGTCGACGAGCTGGGCGGCCGCCGCATCCGCATGGCCCACCTCGCCATCATCGGCAGCCACCGCGTCAACGGCGTCTCGCAGTTGCATACCCGCTTGATGCGGACGGGCGTGTTCGCTGACTTCGAGGCGCTCCGCCCCGAGGCGTTCGTCAACGTCACCAACGGCATCACGCCGCGGCGCTGGCTACATCACGCCAATCCGGGACTGTCGGCGCTCATCACCGAGCACATCGGTGCGGGCTGGATCACGGATCTCGGCCAGCTGGGCCGGCTGGCGCCGCTGGCGGAACAGTTCGCATTCCGCGAGCGCTTCCTGGCCGTGAAGCGCGAGAACAAAGCGCGTCTGGCGCGGCTGATCCGCGACCGGGTCGGCGTCGACGTGCCCGTCGGCTCGATGTTCGACGTGCAGGTCAAGCGGATGCACGAGTACAAGCGGCAGCTTCTGAACGTGCTGCACGTGATCACGCGCTACAACCGGATCCGCGAGGGACGCACCGACGGAATGGTGCCGCGCACGGTGATCTTCAGCGGCAAGGCTGCGCCGGGCTACGCGTTTGCCAAGCTGGTCATTCGCCTCATCCACGGCGTGGCCGATGTGGTGAACCACGACCCGGCCATTGGCGATCGGCTGAAGGTGGTCTTCGTCCCGAACTACAACGTGTCAAACGCCGAGTGGATCATCCCCGCGTGCGACCTGTCTGAGCAGATTTCCACCGCCGGTACCGAGGCCTCGGGCACCGGCAATATGAAACTTGCGGTGAACGGCGCGCTCACCATCGGCACGCTGGACGGCGCCACCCTGGAGATGCGCCAGGAAGTGGGTGACGAGAACATCTTCATCTTCGGGATGACGGCCGCGCAGGTTGCCGAACGCCGGGCCGCGGGCCACCGTCCCTGGGCGTTCTATCACGCCGACGAGGAACTACGCCGCGCCCTCGACATGGTCGCCAACGGGTACTTCTCGCCGGACGAGCCGGGGCGGTTCCGGCCGGTGTTCGACCGACTCACCGGGGAGGGCGATCAATTCCTGCTGCTGGCCGACTTTGCAGCCTATGTGGAGTGTCAGGAACGGGTGGACGCTCTCTACCGTGCCCCGCACGAATGGGCTCGCCGGGCCGTCTTGAACGTGGCGGCGATGGGGACGTTCTCGAGCGACCGCACGGTGGCCGACTACGCGCGCCTGATCTGGAATGTGTCTGCGGCCCCTGGTGGCGCCGCAGCGCCCGCGTCAGGCCGCTGAGGGCTTCACGTACTGACCGGCGCCGGTCTGGCAGAGATAGCCGGACTCGACCAACCGGCCAAGGGCCACGTCGCACACCCGGCGCTCGAGGGCCCACAGACGGCGAGCCTGGTCGGCCGTCAGCGCCAGGCCTGGCATCTCGTCGAATTCCCGCCGAACCGCGAGCAGCACCATATCGACGCTGCCCAACCCTGTCTGCACCTGAGCCATCGGTCGCCTCCTGCGGGCACGCACACAGCCGAGCGAATTGTGTGCCAATGACGGAACTGGAGTTAGACGCACAAAACGCGTCGGCGCCAGGGCTCGTGTCGGCGCCGCGTCACGGTTCTGTCGCGTCGCGTTGGGTTTTGACGGCTCCTCCCGACTCGCGCCACGTTGACCGAGGCCGTGCCCGTTGCTGGAAGCTGCTCGGCCTGTCGGCCACATCGCGACGCAACGTCACCCGGCACCCTGGCCGCCGGCTGACTGGTGGCGCCGTGTGCCAATGCCATCTGCCGGGCCGTGTGACCTGTTGCGCGCCGCGTCTGTCATATGATCTGGCCGGCGTGCATCCGCATGGGTGTGCCGAGAGCCACGGAGGGCGCGATGCGGTGGGAAGACCAGCGGCGAAGCGAGAACGTCGAAGACCGCCGTGGCATGAAGGCCCCGCGCGGCGCCGGCTTCAAGGGGGGCATCGGCACCATCGTGGTGGTGCTCGTCATCAGTTGGCTCACCGGCGCCAACCCTCTCACGCTGTTTCAGTTGGCGGGAGGGCTGAGCGGCGGCGGCGCCGAGGCGCCGGCTGAGCCGGGCCAGGTAGGCGCGCCGACCGGTGACCCGCAGGCGGAGTTCGCAGCCGTCGTGCTGGCCTCGACCGAGGACGCCTGGACGAGGGTCTTCCAGCAGGCCGGCACGCGCTACCAGCCGCCCACCCTTGTGCTCTTCAACGACACCGTGCCATCGGCCTGCGGCACCAACTCCGCGGCCGTTGGACCGTTCTACTGTCCCGGCGACCAGAAGCTCTACATCGACCTCGGATTCTTTCGTGAACTCGACCAGAAATTCGGCGCACCAGGTGACTTTGCCCAGGCCTACGTGATCGCGCACGAGGTCGGCCACCACCTTCAGGTACTGCTCGGCGTCTCCGAGCAGGTGCAGGCGGCGCGCCAGCGCGCCAGCGAGGTCGAGGGCAATCGGCTGTCGGTGCTGCAGGAATTGCAGGCCGACTGCTTTGCGGGTGTGTGGGGTAACCACGCGAGCCAGAAGTTGCTCCAGGACGGCGATGTCGAGGAGGGATTGCGGGCTGCCGCCGCCATTGGCGACGACACGCTGCAGCGCAAGTCGCAAGGCCGGGTGTCGCCCGAGTCCTGGACCCATGGGTCGTCGCAACAACGCGTGGAATGGCTGCGTCGCGGTCTGACTCAGGGCAGCATCGACGCATGCGACACCTTCGGGCAGGGCACGCGGCGCTGATCGTCGCGGCCCGTCCGCCGGCTGGCTACCAGATCTTGACGCGCGCCTCCGGGGGCAGGAACAGCTTGTCGCCCGGCTTCACGCCAAACACCTCGTAATACGCCGCCACGTGCGGCAACGGCCCGTTGCCGCGCACGGCGTCGGGCGCATGCGGATCGACCATGATGCGCTGGCGCAGCGAGTCGTCACGGATCTTGGCCCGCCAGGCCTGCGCCCACCCTGCGAAGAAGCGCTGATCGCCGGTGAGGCCGTCCATGACGGGCGCGGCCTGGCCCTTGAGCGACTCCGTGTAGGCGCGATGCGCGATGATGAGGCCGGTGAGGTCGCCGATGTTCTCGCCAAGCGTCAGCTCGCCGTTGACCTTCATGCCGGGCAGCACTTCCATGCCGCCGTAGTAGGCGACGAGACCCTTGGCGCGCCGCGTGAACTCCTCGGCGTCTTTCGCCGTCCACCAGTCGCGCAGCACGCCCTTCGCGTCGTATTGGCGTCCTTGGTCGTCGAAGCCGTGGCCCATCTCGTGACCGATCACGGCGCCGATGCCGCCGTAGTTCATCGCGTCGTCGGCACCCATATCGAAGAACGGGGGCTGCAGGATGGCGGCAGGGAACACGACCTCGTTGCGGATCGGGTTGTAGTACGCGTTCACGGTCTGCGGCGTCATTCCCCATTCCTCGGCATCCACCGGTTTGCCGACCTTGGCGAGCCGGAACTCCGTGTCCGCGGCAATCGCGCGCATCATGTTGCCGAACAGGTCGTCTTTCGTGATCGCGACTTTCGAGTAGTCACGCCACTTGGACGGGTAGCCGATCTTCGGACGGAAGGCCGCCAGCTTGGCGTGCGCTTCCTTCTTTGTCTCAGGTCCCATCCATTCGAGCCCGTCGATGCCTTCGCCGTACGCCGAGCGCAGGTTCTGGACGAGCGTGTCCATGCGCGCCTTGGCAGCCGGCGTGAAATACGTGTCCACGTAGACCTTGCCGAGCAGCTCGCCAGCGGCCGTGTCGAGATTGGCGAGGCCGCGTTTCCAGCGGGGCTGCAGCTCCTGGATTCCTTGCAGCGTGCGGCCACGGAAGTCGAAGCGGGTGTTCACAAGCGACGCGCTGAGGTACGGCGCGAAGCGATCGATGGTGTGGAACTTCAGGAACGGCTTCCACTGGTCCATCGGCGTGGCGGCGACCTGCTTGCTCACGGCGGCGAAGAAACTCGGCTGCGAGACCACGACGTGTGGAGCAGACGACACGCCCAGTTCGGCGGTCCACGCGGCCCAGTCGAGGCCAGGGAAGCGCGTGGGAAGCTCCGCAGTGGCGACTCGGTTGTACGTCTTCACGGCGTCGCGGTTCTGGACAGTGGTCCAGTGAGCGCGCGCGAGCGCTGTCTCGATGGCCATCACGCTTGCCGCTGCTCTTGCCGCGTCGGGCACGCCAGCCGCCGTCAGCATCGCGCTGATGTACGCCACATACTTCGCTCGGTACTCTCTCAGTTTCGCGTCGCCCTTGAGGTAGTAGTCCCGATCGGGCATGCCGAGCCCGCCTTGGAAGAGGTACAAGACCGACTGGGTGGGATCCTTCGCGTCGCCCTCGACGCCGCCCTGCACCGGGGCGCCGCCGACGCCAAGCTTCAACTGGCGCGCGAAGTACGCGGCCAGGTCCTTCTTGGTGCTGAGGGCGTCGATGGCCTTCAGCTCGGGCTCGAGCGGTGTGATGCCGAGTGCGTCGGCACGCGCTTCGTCCATGAACGACGTGAAGAAGTCGCCGATTTTCTGCTGCGCGTTGCCGGTCGCGCCAGGGTCCTTCGCCGCGCGTTCGACCAGGATCTTGAGCTGTTCCTGCGTCCGGTCGTGCGCCTCGTAGAATCCGCCGTATGACGCCTTGTCGGCCGGGATGTCGGTCTTGGCGATCCAGGCGCCGTTGACGTGCGTGAAAAGATCGTCCTGTGGCCGGACATGTTTGTCGAAGCCCGTCGGGTCGAGGCCTGACGTGAGGGGCGGCGCGGCTGGGGCCTGAGTGGGTGGGGCGGCGGGCTGCGAACAGGCGGCCCCGAGCATCGCGAACACAAGTACCAACAGCGTCATGGGCATGTGAGTAGACTCCTCGTCTCGACCGATAGTCATCATAGCGGGATGACCCGGCCTGGAGTTCCCTGAACTCTGCTGTGCCGCGGTTGCCTGCCGTGAACGGTGGGACGATCGTGCCGTGCGCGGGACTCAGATCGGAGTAAGGTGGGACAGGGGGACCTCATCGTGCGAATCATTGCCTGGCCCGCACGGGCCATCTGCGCGGCGGCGTTCGTGACGGGCGCACTTGCCGGGTGCTCGGCCCCAAGTACGCCGCCGCCGACGGGGACCGCGGCACGCGCTCCCGCAGCCCCGGTATCGGCCGCCGGGCCGGGGGCCGAGTCGATTGGTTCGCCGGCCGTGGTTGAACCGGCCTCGTCCGTGACGCCGGCGCAGAACGCACCAGCGCCTTCCGCGGGCGCTGCGGCACGGTTGTCCACGCCCACGGCGGGCGGGCCGAGCGTGGCGGCCGCGCCTCGAGTGGGCAGTATCACCGCGGCTCTCCCGCCCGCGTCGGCCGTGGCGCCCGCCTCCGCTGCCGCCGTGCCGCCCGCGCCAGTCTTCTCCGAGGTCACCGCGCCCGCCGGTACCACGCTCGCGATAGAGCTGAGGACGTCGCACGCCTCGGACACGAGTCACGGGGAAGACTCGGTCCGCGGCGTACTCCGTCGCCCGCTGGTGGTCGACGGCGTGGAACTCGCTCCGGCGGGCACCGCGGTGACCGGCCAGGTCACCGCTGCCGAGCGCGCCGGCAAGGTCAAGGGTCTGGCGCGGCTCGTGCTGCGGTTCTCGTCGATCGTCATCGACGAGTCCGACACGGCCATCAGCACGTCGGCTATCTCCCGGGAGGGCCGTGCCACGAAGAAGACGGATGCCGCGAAGATCGGCATCGGGGCCGGGGCCGGGGCTGTGATTGGTGCGATCGCGGGCGGCCGGAAGGGTGCGGTCGTCGGCGGCGCCGTGGGCGCGGGGGCAGGCACGGGTGTCGTGCTGGCGACGCGCGGAGATGAGGTGGTGCTGACGGCCGGGACGGCCGTGACCACCACGTTGAGCCGGCCGCTCGTGGTGCGGGTGCGCGTGCCGTAGGCTGGAGTGACTGACGATGCCCCTGACGATCGACTTGAGGTTCCAGGGACGGCCGCAGGTGATTGCCACCGCGGCCATCCCTGTTCGCGGCGGTGTGGTGCTTGTCGATCCCGGCCCGACGTCGTGCCGTACGGCCCTCGAACATGGACTGTCGGCCCATGGGTATCGCATGGCCGACGTGCGCGCGCTGCTGCTCACGCACATCCACTTCGATCATGCGGGCGCGGCGGGTACGCTCGCGCACGCGCATCCCGGGTTACCGGTGTACGTGCACGAGATCGGCGCCAAGCACCTGGCCAGTCCAGAGAAGCTCGTGGCCAGCGCCACGCGGCTTTATGGTGCCGAGATGGACCGGCTGTGGGGGGAGTTCCGAGCCGTTCCGCCCGAGGCACTGCGACCATTGAAGGGCGTCGAGATGCTCGAGATCGCCGACCGCCGGTTCGACGTGCGGTACACGCCTGGGCATGCGGTCCACCATGTGAGCTACCGCGACGAGGGCGATGGGACCGTATATGTGGGCGATGCGGCGGGGATCAGCGTGCGCCCCGGCTACATCCTCCCCGCGACGCCTCCGCCCGACATCGACCTCGAGCGGTGGGCGCTGACCCTCGATACGCTGGAGGCGTGGCGTCCGTCCCGGCTGTTCCTGACCCACTACGGCGAGGTGGCTGACGCCGCCGGGCACTTCGCAGCCTATCGAATCGCGATGGGACGGGCGGCTGAGGAAACGCGTCGAGCGCTCGAGGCCGACGGCGACGACGCGGCGCGGTGTGCCGCCTGGGTGGCGTGGCTGCGGAAGGACGCGCGCGGCGTGCTGTCGGAAGACGAGGCGCGCACGGTCGAGGCAGCGGCACCGTTTGAACAGCTATGGCAGGGTTTGGCGCGGTACTGGCGCAAGCGGTCCGAGCGCGGGGGGACCGCACTGGCAGGGTCGCGTGCCGGGACGTCCTAGGACGCCGCCGCCATGTCGGGCAGGGCGAACCTGGGCGCGGCGGCGTGGTCGTTCGGGTCCACCATGAAGCGCAGCGCGTATCCCGCGGGTGCGCCCGCGGCCGCGCCGTCCCGTTCGACGCGCCACACGGCCGCGAGCACCCGGCCCGACGCCAGTGGGTTGCCAGCCCCGACCTGTCCCTCCAGCTGGAGGTGCACCAGGCGGAACATCGGAATGGGAGCCACCGAGCCGCACTCGACGAATGCGCCGGTGTCACTCACGTCCCGGGTCACGACCGAGGCGAACCGCACCATCCCGCCCTGGTCTTTCCAGGTAAGGCGCGCAGGCATCGAGACGCGCTGCCTCGAGGTGTTTCGCTGAGTGGCGCTGATGGCGGTTGGCGAGGTCTGAGTATGGGCCACGGTTCGCTCCAGGGTGTTCAGTGGTCGGTCGACCAGGTCGTGCAATGCCAACCACTACTCCAAGATTCGGGCCCATCTTCTGGAATGAATGCCTATAACGATATCGAGACGACTTTATACGACTTTAAGGACTCATGAAGCAAGCATAAGGAGGTCAGAAGGTTGACCTGGCGTGATACTTGGTATCCACGTGACCTTCGAAATGGATACTGAATACTCAGTGCTGCCCGCTTGGTGAGTCGAGTCCAAGGCGCTTGAGCTTCAAATACAGACCGCGCCTCGTCAGTCCCAGCGTTCTGGCGGTCTCAGCAATGTTCCCGCCGCTCTTGGCGAGCTGCTCGCCGATCAGAACCCGTTCCACTTCGTCGACGACACTCGCAAGCGTCTGCCCCGACTCCAACCGTGGCGGTCCGATTGAGGCGTGGGACCCGGTCTGGCCGCGGGGGGCCTCTGCGGTCAGGTCGGGCGACAGGTGCTCGGGGACGACCGTGCTACCAGGGGAAGCGAGGGCGACGGCACGCTGTACCTCATTGCGGAGCTGGCGCACGTTGCCGGGCCACCAGTACGACGCAAGCAGGCTCAGTACTTCGGGGCTCAGCTGCACGTCGGGCTTGCCGAGCCGATCCGATGCCTCGCGGAGGAAGAAGGTCGCCATGTGCGGAATCTCGTCGCGGCGCTGGCGCAGCGGCGGAATAGGAATCCGGATCACACTCAACCGGTAGTACAAGTCCTCGCGAAACTTGCCCTCGCTCACGCGCTGTTCGAGGTCGGCGTTGGTCGCCGCAAGCACTCGCACGTCGACTTGCAGCGGCTTGGTTTCTCCGACCGGCAGGATCTCGCGTTGCTCCAGGAAACGCAGCAGCTTCGGCTGCACGTCAAACGGCAAGTCGCCGACCTCGTCCAGAAAGAGCGTGCCGCCGACCGCGGCGCGGATGAGGCCAGGCTGGTCGTTGACTGCGCCGGTGAATGCGCCCCGGCGGTGTCCGAAGAGCTGGCTGTCGGCCAGCTCCCGGGTGGTCGTCGTGCAGTTGTACGGCAGGAAGGTGGCCGCGCTCCGCAGTGAGCCCACGTGGATGGCCCTGGCGACCAGTTCCTTGCCGGTGCCGCTTTCACCCGTGATGAGCACGATGAGGTCGTTGCCCTGCATCCGCTGCACCTGCTCGACCACGCGCTGCATCACCGGCGAGGCGCAGATGAAGCCTGCGAGCAGGGGCTCGAGGGGACGCTCGCCCGACGTGACCCGCGCGGCCGTCGGACGTTCCCTGGCTGCGCACAGGTCGAAGCCCTGGTGGGCTACGGCCGCCATCATGCGCGTGCGCCGCAGGCCCAGGTCGCTCCACGAGCGCGAAGACGCCACCGCAAGGCGGCGCGGTCCGTCGGGGTCGGTGCCGAGTGGCCGGACGACGATTGGCTGTCCGCCGTACGCGCCGCCGCTCGCGGCGGCGGCGGCAAGGATGCGGGCGGCGTTGGTGTCGCCGCCGGCGCAGGCAATCAGCCGCAGCTCGCCCGCGGGCGGCGTGACAAAGACCACGACCACGTCCGCGAGGACCGCCTCGCGGACGGCCATGACCAGTTCGTGTGCGAGCAGGTCAGGCAGCACCGAGGCGTTCACCAGTCGCTGCACGAGCGCGTCGTCGGCATCGACTGGCGAGCCCAGGTACACGCCGGTGCCGCGGGGCGGCACTTCGGCGAGCGCCCGTTCGGCTTCGTCCAGATCGCGGTGGGATCCGAGCGCCCGAAATTCGTCGCGGGCTTCCGTGAGGTGCCGATCGGCGATGGAACGCGCGCCGGCCTCGCGCGCCAGCCGCCCGAGCGCGAAGTGACTGACTGCCGACTGATACCGCTCGCCCACGAGCTCGAACACGCTGACACTCTGAGCGATGTCGTGATAGGCCTCGTTGGCGCGGCCTTCCGAGGCGTGGAGCTGCCCGCGCACGCGCAGGAATTCGCCCCAGGCTCCCGGTGTCGTGCGTGGGTCGATGCGCCCTTCGACGGCGGCGATGCGCTCGCGGGCGTCGCTGGCGCGGCCGCCGAGCAGCAGCGCCTCGGCGGCGATGAGCTCGGCATCCAGACGCTCCGCTGGCGGCACGCCGTCGGCCGCGACGACGGCGTCGGCGAGCGCCAGCGCCTCGTCGGGATGGCCGCGCCGGTTTGCGAGTCGCGCCGTCACGACTCGTACCGACCACTCGTACCAGCGGCTGGTCTCGCGCCCGTACGCGCCGAAGGCCTCGGCCGCGCGCGTGAGCGAGTCAGCGGCCCCCTCGTAGTCGCCGCGCATGAGCGCAATCTGCGCCAGCGTATCGTGCACGGCGCCGGTGATCTCGTGCGCCTGGGCGCGCGACGTAATGGCCAGCGCCCGGTGCAGGGCGTGCTCAGCGTCGTCGAGGTGGCCGAGCTTGACCCGGATGTGGCCGAGGGTGGCGAGGGCGGCCGCGAGACGATGCGGCTGGCCGGTGGACTCGTGGAGCGCAACGGCGCGTTCGGCCAATGCGATGGCCTGGTCGTAGCGGCGCCGCAGCTGCGCGACGGCCGCCTGGTTCATGTAGGCCAGGGCCAGCACGTCGTCGGCGCCGAGCGCCGCGGCAATGCGTTCTGCGTTGCGCAGCGCCGCCGTCGCGTCGTCGTAGCGTCCCTCCTGCGCGTGCAGGATGCCCGAGACCGAGTGCACCTGCGCCAGGTGCCGACGATCGCCCGCCGCATGCAAGGCGGCCGCGGCCTCCGTGAGGTGTTCCCGGACGATCGCGTGGTCGCCCACCTTGCGGTAGCAGGCGACGAGCTCGAAGTGCGCGAGGCCGATGCCTCTGGAGTCGTGCGCCTCTTCGGCGTGCTTGAGCGCGCGGCCGTGGAGCGCAATCGCCCTCGATTGCTCGCCGCGAGCGTACGCAATGCGGCCGTGCAGGCGCCATAGAGTCGACAGCACTGCCTGGGGGAGTGGCTCGCGAATCTGGTCCGGCGCCCGTCCCAAAACCGTGGCCGCGCGATCGGGATCGCCCTGCAGCAGACACGCTTCGGCGAGCGCCGCGCGAATTACGAACTCGTCCTGGCGTTTGACGCTGCGCGACTGCAACAGCGGCTCGAGCAGTTCGGCGGCTGCGGTGCCGCGTCCGCGCTCGAGCAGCGCCGTCGCGCGTGCCAGCACCGGCTGCAACGGCGCGCTGATCACTCCGGAGAGTATATGACACGGCGCAGGCGAGCTGTCGGCGTGCCCGTCGGCGGTCATCTCGCGTGGTGCAGTCGGACTCCGACGTGCGACGCCCCGGCGAATCTGGCGTGAGGCGAGTGATGAGCGGGGAATGCTCCGAGGTGGGACCGGTCCGCGCGGCCAACGAAGATTGCGTGCGGCTGGACGGCGAGGTCGGCCTCTTCGTCGTGGCGGACGGCATGGGCGGGCATCAGGCCGGCGAGATCGCGTCGCACCTGGCGGTCGCCCCGGTGGCCGCCGAGGTCAGGGACGGTGCCAGTGATACCTGGCCCGATCCCGGTTCTGCTGAAAATCTGCCGGCGACTCTGCTCAGGAGCGCCCTGCAGGCGGCCAACGCGCGGGTCTACACGAGCGGCGCCGGCGACCCGGCGCTCCCGGCATGGGCACGACCATCACCGCCTTGCTGACGGGCGCGGTCGCCGGTAGCGTCGGTGACAGCCGTGCCTACCTCGTGCGCTGCGGCACGACCGTCCAGGTGACCCACGACGGACACCTGGCTCGCGTCAATGTTCGGCGCTGACGGCGCGCGCGACGCGGCCGCGCGTGCCCATCCCATGCGGCACGTGCTCACCCACATCATCGGCTCGCGTGACGACGGGGAGCCCGAGCTGGTGTCGATTTCGCTGCAGTCCCGGGACGTCTTCGTGCTCACGACCGATGGTCTGCACACTGTGGTCGGCGACGACGCGATTGGGCGGCTAGCCGCGTCTGGCTCGCTACAACTGGCCGATCGGCGGCTGGTGGACGAGGCCCTGACGCGCCGCACGACCGACAACCTTACCGGAGTGGTCGTGCGCGTCGAGTAAGCGAACGCGGAGGCGTCCCAGGGGCGCCGGAACGCGACTTGCTGGCATTCCGTCATAATGAGTAGCTGCATGCCGCGCCCTTGCTTCACGCTGGTGTTCGCCGTTTCCGCCGCGCTCAGTGGCTGCTCCGGCGCGCCTCCGGCCTCCCGCGCGGCCGCCGTGGAGCACACGGCGCCGGCCTCGGCGCCGACGGCCCGCACGGGCGCCGCTGCCGCTGTCGCCGCCAGCGACCGGCCGGCGAGAGTCAGTCGCCGAATCGTGTTCCTCGGCGACAGCTTGACCGCTGGTCTCGGCTTGCCGGCCGACCAGTCCTACCCTGCGCTCATCGCGGCTCGTCTTTCGGCGCGTGGCACGGGCTGGACCATGGTGAATGCGGGCGTGTCTGGGGACACCTCGGCGGGCGGTGTCCGCAGGCTCGAGTGGTCGCTCGACGGCGGCGCCCAGATCCTGGTGGTGGCGTTCGGTGGGAATGACGCCCTGCGCGGGTTGCCTCCTGATGACCTCGAGCGCAACCTGGACACGATCGTGGCCGCGGCGAAGCGAGCGGGCGCGCGCGTCGTGATCGCGGGCATGGAAGCGCCGCCCAACAATGGTCCCGAGTACACGGCGCGCTTCCGCCAGGCGTATGCGGCGGTGGCCCGCCGCCACGACGTGACGCTGCTGCCTTTTCTGCTCGAAGGCGTGGCGGGCATCGATTCGCTCAACCAGGCCGACGGCATTCACCCGAATCAAGCGGGCGCTGCGCAGGTGGCCGATACCGTATGGCACGTGCTCGATCCGATCGTGCGCGCGCTCGAGGACTCATCCACCGAATGATCACGCTGCGTGACGTCTCAAAGACCGTCGATAGTGGCGGCCGTCCTCTCACGATCCTCCACCCGCTGCACTTGACCGTGCCTGACGGACAGTTTCTGGCGATTGTCGGCCCGTCAGGAAGCGGCAAGACGACGCTGCTGGGTCTCATGGCCGGCCTCGACGCGCCGACGACCGGCGTGATCGAGGTGGGTGGCACCGATATCACTGCGCTCGACGAGGATCGGCTGGCCGTGCTGCGTGGCGCGCGGATTGGCTTCGTGTTCCAGTTCTTTCACCTGGTGCCTTCGTTGACCGCGCTCGAGAACGTGCTCGTGCCGATGGAACTGGTGGGACGCCGCGACGCTCGCGCCCGGGCCGTGGCGCTCCTGGCCGAAGTCGGGCTTGGCGACCGTGGTCATCATTATCCGTCCCAGTTGTCGGGCGGCGAGCAACAGCGCGTGGCGATCGCGCGCGCGTTGGCCAATGACCCGCCACTCATTCTGGCGGACGAACCGACCGGCAATCTGGATGGCGCCAATGGCCGGCACATCCTCGACCTGCTGCTGTCGGTGCGATCGGCGCGTCAGGTCACGCTGGTCCTGGTGACCCACGATCACGACATTGCCGCCCTGGCAGACGCGCGCCTGACGATGCGCGACGGCCGTCCCGTGCCCGAGTTGACCACGGCCGCCGTAGGAGCCGGACAATGAGGTTCGTGCTCGTCATGGCGGCGCGCGAGATGCGCGCGTCGTGGCGGCGTCTCGTCTTCTTCTTTCTGTGCATTGCCCTCGGCGTCGGGGCCATCGTCACCCTGCGGTCCGTGATTCAGAGCGTGCGCCAGGTGTTTGCCGGCGAGGCGCGCGGGCTCATTGGGGCTGATCTGCTCGTGTCGAGTTCGCGTCCCATCGACGGCGACCTGGCCGCGCGCTTGGAGGCGCGGCTTCGCACGGCCGGCGCGGAGATGACCCGCACGGCCGAGACTGCCACGATGGCGCGCGCAGCCTCCTCGGCAAGTGCACCGGCCCGCATGGTGGAGCTCAAGGCCGTAGGCCCACGCTTCCCGTACTACGGCAGGCTGGTGCTGCAGGGTGGTGCAACGTATACGCATGACCTTGTGGCAGGGTTCGGCGCGCTCGTACGACCGGAATTGCTGGCGCAGCTGGGGATCGCAGTGGGCGATCGCATCGCGGTCGGCGGACGCGACTTCACCGTGCGCGGCGTGATCGAAGCAGAGCCTGGTCGTCGGCTCGGCGCATTCAGCCTGGGTCCGCGCGTGATCGTGGACATCGCCGATTTGGAGCAGACCTCGCTCGTGGCCTTCGGTAGTCGCGTGACCCACCAGCGGCTCGTCAAGACGCCGGAGGCGGGTCTCGTGGCCCTGGCGACCGCCTTGCGGGAGGACGCGAAGAACAGCTTCGTGCGGGTGCGCTCTTACAGCGACACCGAAGGCGACCTGGGCGAAGACTTCGCGCGCGCCGAGAACTACCTGAGCTTGGTGGGTCTTGTGGTGGTGATCCTGGGTGGCGTGGGCGTGTCGAGTGTGACGCGTGTGTTCGTGCAGCAGAAGCTGAAGAGCATCGCAATTCTGAAGTGTCTCGGCGCACGGGCCGCCCAGGTGCTGGCGATCTACATGGCGCAGGTGCTCGTGCTCGGCGCACTCGGCAGTGTCGTCGGGGTACTGATCGCCGCCGGTGTCATGGCGTGGATTCCGCAGTGGCTTGGCCCCGCCGTGACCGCTGGCCTCGACGTGAACTACCAGCTCACCCCGTCCGCCGTGGCGCAGGGCGCCGGCACGGGGCTGCTCGTGTCCATGTTGTTCTCGCTCGTGCCCCTCCTCGATGTGCGCCACGTGAAGCCGTCGCGGCTCCTGCGCGACGAGACGGCGAAAGGCGGCCGTGACTGGGTGTGGTGGACGGCGGCAGTCGGGGTGGGTGGCTCTGTGCTGGCGCTCACCATGTGGCAGGCAGGCTCGGTTCGGATTGGGGGCATCGTCGCGATCGGCTTTGTAGTCGTTGCCGCGGTGCTGTATCTGGCCGGCGTTGCGCTGATTGCGTCGGTGCGTCCACTGTCGGCGGCCGGATGGTTCCCGTTGCGGCACGCCGCGCTTCAGCTGACACGACCGGGCGGGCAAGTGCACCTGGTGCTCCTGACCGTCGGCTTGGGGACGTTCTTCATTCTTGGCGTCCGAGCCCTCCAGCAGAATCTCGTCAGCGAGGTGTCGGTCGATCTGGCTTCCGACGCGCCCGATATGTTCCTGCTCGACATCCAGTCCGATCAGCTGACCGGGGTCCTCTCGACGCTGGCGTCGCGCCGGCCGGCTGGCGCACCCGCACCGCGTACCTTGCCCGTGATGCGCGCTCGCGTCGTCGGCGTGCAGGGCAAGAACCTGACGCTCGACGACTACGAGGACGTCCGGGGACGCGGCTCGCTCGCGCGCGAGTACACGGTCACCTATCGCAGCCACCTCGAGGCCAACGAGCGCATCGTGGAAGGGGTCGCATGGGACGGGCCATCGGCCAGCGGGGAAGTGTCCATCGAAGAGAGCCTCAGAGATCGCTTCGGCATTCGGATTGGCGACGCCATCCGCTTCGACGTGCTTGGACGCATCGTCACGGCGACCGTGGCCTCGGTCCGGCACGTCGACTGGAGCGATGGACGGGCCGGGGGGTTCATGTTCGTGTTCCGCCCCGGGCTGCTCGATACCGCGCCCCATGGGCACATCGCGTTTGTGCGGGGACCAGAAGCGGGTGCCGACCGGGCGCGGTTGTTGAGCGACCTCGCCGGTGGCTATCCCAACGTGTCGGTGATCGACGGCCGGGAAATGCTCTCGGCACTGAAGACGGTGGTCGACAACGTGACCTTGGCTGTGACAGTGGTGGGTACCCTGGTGGTCGTGAGCGGCCTGATGATTCTGGTCGGGGCGGTGGCGATGACGAAATTCCGGCGGGTGTACGAGGCCGCCATTCTGAAGACGCTCGGCGCGACCCGCCGGGTGATCGCGACGATGCTGCTGCTCGAGTACGGCGTCCTGGGCGTCCTGGCCGGGGTGCTGGGTGCGGCGGGTGCGGCCGCCCTTACGTGGGCGTTGAGTCGGTTTGCCTTCGACATGGCGTACCGGCCGATCCCGGCGCTGTGGATGATCGGCATCGCCACCACGGGCGTCGTGGTGTCGGTGGTGGGCGTGGCGGCCAGCTGGGACGTGCTGCAGCGGAAGCCCCTGGCCACCCTGCGGGCCGAGTAGCGAACCGGCAGGAAGTCGCGTGGTAGTATCGGGGATTGCTTGGGCGCCAGACGCCTGGTGGGTGGAGTTGGATCGATGAACGTCGCCGACATCAAGGACGTGCTGCTGAGGAAACGTGCGGAGTTGTCCCCGGCCGCAGGGGTCAAGCCCATCCAGAGTTCGATGGAGCACAATAACGGCCGTCAAGGCGACTTGGCTGACCAGGCAAGCGGCAACAACGAAGTTCACATCACGCTGAAGCTGAAACAGACCGACGCGAAGATCGTGCAGGCCATCGATGAGGCGTTGGTACGGATTGACAAGGGCGTGTTTGGTCTGTGTCGCGATTGCGGCGAGCCCATCGCGGAGGCACGGCTGAACGCGATTCCCTGGACGCGCGTGTGCATCACCTGCAAGGAGAAGCAAAAGGCGTGACGCCCTCAGACCTCCCGCCCCTCCTCCTCGAGTTCTACGTCGCACGACTCGCCGTGCTCGAGCGGCACGTCGCGTCAGCTCGCCTCGTGACCGACTACGACGTCAACAACGCCTATCAGTACGTGGTGGCGCGCGAAGAGACGCACGTCTACTGGGTACACCGCGCGCTGCTCGACGTGGGTGCGCTGGTGCCTGGCGAGGTGGCATCTGGCGCTGTTGCCGCCGGCGGCGTCCGCGAGATCGCCGCTGGGGACGCTCAGGTGAATCAGGCGTTTGTCGACGCCTGGGCGCCGCGAATTGCCGCGGTGACCCACGCACGGCACCGGAAGATGCTGCAGGTGATCCTGGGAGAGATGCTGGAACATCAGCGTCTCTTTGCGCAGGCCGCCGAGGGCCGCACCGATGTGATCGGGGTGCCGATTGCGGGCACCGCCCGCACAGGTGCCGTACTCGATAGCCGCTGGGTGGAGTAGGCGATGCCGGCCGTGGGCCGGCCGCTGCACCCAATGAGGGTGGCTGTAGCACTCGGCAGCAACCTGGGAGACCGGGCGGCGCACCTGTCGTGGGCCGTCGACCAGCTGGCGGGCATGCTGGATGATCTGCGAGTGTCGGTCTTCGAAGAGACCTCCCCCTTCGACGTTCCTGATCTTCAACCGGACTACTTGAACGCCGTCGCGGTCGGCCGGTGCCGTCTGAGCCCGCGAGATTTGCTCGACGCACTGCTCGCGCTGGAGCGCTTGCGTGGGCGACTGCGTCCGGGCCTCCGGGCGGCGCGCACGCTCGATCTCGATCTCGTGCTCTTTGGGAATGCGGTCATCGACGACCCGCGTCTGACCGTGCCTCATCCGCGTTTCAGGGAGCGGCCCTTCGTGCTTGGCCCCCTGGCGGGGCTCGTGCCGCGATGGCGTGATCCCGTGACGGGTCAGTCGATGGCGCAACTGTGGCGCACCCGCCGGCCGCCTGGGGGAGCGTAGGCAGCCGGCGTCGAGGGCGTCGATCGACCAACGTCTAGCCGGCGGCGACGTCGGTGGCCGGGCGCCGGCGGAACGCGCCGAGGCCCTCCTCGAACAGGGTGTACATCGCCGGCACGAAGACCAGCGTGATGAGGGTCGAGGTCAGGAGGCCGCCGATGACCACGCGCGCCAGAGGCGCCTGCAGTTCCGCGCCCTCGCCGAGGCCGAGGGCCATGGGTACGAGGCCGAGCGTCGTGCAGATGCTGGTCATCAGAATCGGACGGAGCCGATGGTGGCCGGCGTGCTCGACCGCCTGCCTCAGCGGCATCTTGTCGCGTCGGCGCAGGGTGTTGGCGTAGTCCACGAGCAAAATCGCATTGCTGACCACGATCCCGGCCAGCATGATCACTCCAATGTAGGCCTGGCTGCTGAACGGCGTGTTGGTGAGGAGCAGGGCCCCGACCACGCCGATGCCCGCCAGCGGGATGGAGAACATGATGATGAACGGATCGCGCAGCGACTCATACTGCGACGCCATGACGGTGTAGACGAGGAGCACAGCCAGCACGAGGACCAGCAGCAACTCCCGGAAGGAACGTGCCTGCTCCTCGACCTCGTTGCCGAACCCGACCTCGAAGTCCTTCGGCACGTTCATCTCCGGAAGCCGCGCCTGTACGTTGGCGACCGCTTCGCTGAGGGTGACCTCGATCTCGGCGTTTACGCGCGTGATGCGCTCCTGATTCTTGCGGTCGATCTGAGTCGGGCCCGTTTCCCGCTCCACGACCATCACGTTCTTGGCCGGCAGCACCCGGCCCTGCGGCGTGCTGAGCAGTACGTCGCCGACCGAGGCGATCTCATCACGGTCTTCCTCGCGGAGCCGGACGACGATCGGATACTCGTTGCCGGCTTCACGGAACATTGCCGCCTGGGTGCCGGCCACGTTGGTGCGAATGGTGTTGGCCACGCCCGTGACGGTCATCCCCAGCAGCGCCGCCTTGTCGCGGTCGACCCGTACCGCCAGCTCGGGGCGGCCCTCGTCGCGGCCCAGACGGGTGTCGGCAATGCCGGCGGTGGTGTCGAGGAGCGCCTTCAGGTCCTGCGAGAGCCGCTTGGCCAGGTCCAGTTCGTGGCCACGGATTTCGACCGATAACCGGCTGCCGTCGCCGCTGCCGCCCATGCCGCGCATCATCATCTGTTGCCCGCCGGAGGCGCGGGTCCGCACGATGACGCCAGGCAGGCCAGAGAGCCGCCGCCGAAGATCCATGGCAATCTGGTCGCTGGCCCGCGTGCGCTCGTCTTTCGGGACCAGACGCACGGTGATGTTGCCCCGATTCGTCGAGCTGTTGCCGAACCCGCCGCCGCCACCGCCGGCCTGGGTGATGAGCATCGTCGCTTCCGGCGTGCCCTCGCGAATGGCGTCTTCGAGACGAATCAGCACCGCTTCGGTGAGGTCAATGCGGGTACCGATCGCCAGCTCGGCGTCCACCGTGACCTCGCCCTCGTCGGTGGTCGGCTGGAACTCGTACTTGACTCGTTGGCCCAGAACGATGGCGGCGACAAAGAGCGCCAGGCCCACCGCAAAGACCGTTGGCCGATGCTGCAGCGCAGCGTGCAAGGTGCGCGCGTAGACCTGGTCCACGCCGGCCAGTACTCGGTCGCTGAAACGGTAGAGGACACCGACCAGCCCTTTGCGCGATTCGGCCGGCGGGGCCAGTCGCAGGAGCCGCGAACACAAGACGGGCACGATGGTCACCGCGACGAAGAGCGACATCGCCAGCGAGAACGACACCACCGCGGCGAGTTGTCCGAACATGATGCTGGACACACCAGTCAGGAAGAGCATCGGCACGAAGACGGCGATATGGGTGAGGGTGGACGCAAGAATCGCGCTCCACACCTCTTCGGCGCCGTCGATCGCGGCGGTCATGCCGTCCTTGCCCATCTCGAGGTGCCGGTAGGTGTTCTCGAGCACGACGATCGCAGCATCGACGATCATGCCGATGCCGAGCGCCAGCCCCCCGAAGGTGAGCGTGTTCAGCGTGTAGCCACCGAAATAGAGCAGCGCGAAGGTGCCAATCACGGAGATAGGAATCGACGTGCAGATGATGACCGTGGAACGGATGTCGCGGAGGAACGCGAAAATCACGAGGATCACGAGTGCGCTGCCGACCAGCGCGTGTTCCTGCACGCTGCCGATGGAGCGTTGAATGTAGGTCGACTGGTCGTCGAGCACCGTCAGCGTGACGCCAGGCACCTCGCGGTTGACCCGCTCGATCTCTTTGCGCACGCCCTGGGCGATCTGCACGGTGTTGGTACCGGACTGTTTGGTGACGCGCATGCGGATGCCGGGGTTGCCGTTGATCCGCGTCAAGCTGCGGCGGTCCTCGGTCGTGTCGCGCACGTCGGCGATGTCCCGCAGGTAGACCGGCACGCCGTCCTTGGTCAACACGACGAGATTGCGCATCTCGTCGATGTTGGTGAACTGGCCCGGGCTGCGGAGCAGGAACATGCGATCGCCCTCGAAGACCTCCCCGAGGGGGATGTTCTGGTTCTCGGTGCGAAGGATCTGCACGACCCGGTCGACCGAGAGACTCAGGGCCGTGATCTTCTCGCGCGACAAGTCGACTCGAATCTGGCGGCGCAGGCCGCCGTCGACGCTCACGGCCGCCACGCCGGCCACGCGCTCGAGGCGGGGCGACAAGCTGTTCTGTGCGAGCTCGCGCAGCGCGACCTGGTCGAAGTTGCCTTCGACGCCCACGCCCATGATCGGGAACGACGTGGAGTCGAACTTGAAGATGGTCGGCGGGTCGGCGTCCTCAGGCAGCCGTCCACGCACGCGATCGATTCTCGTGCGTACTTCGTCGGCAGCCTCGTTCAGATCAGTGCCCCAGGTGAAGTTGAGGCGGACGATGCTGTTGCCCTCAGACGACGTGGAGTTGATCTGGTCCAGTCCGGCCACCGCGCTGACGGCCTGCTCGATCGGGCGCGTGACGAGCTCCTCCATCTCGAGTGGGCCTACGCCTTGATAGCCGACTCGGACCGTAATGGACGGATAACTGACGTCCGGCATCAGGTCGACGGGCAGCCTCGTCAGCGAGATGGCGCCGAGCAGCACGACAACGAAGCTCAACATGAACATCGTCACGGGTCGTGCGATGGCGAGTCTCGGGATACTCATCAATCCTCCAGCAGAGCGAATTCGGGTAGCGGTTACTGTCCAGGCGGGGTCTGCGGACGTCTGCGGGGCGCGTCGGGGGTTGCCGCGCCGCCCCCTGGCGGCGGTGCCATAGCGGCCGGTGCCGCCGCGCCGTCGGCTGCGCCGGGCCCTCGCCGGCGCTCGCCCGGGGCTCCACCAGGTCCGCCGCCAGGCCTGCCGCCTGGGCCTCCGCCGGCTCCGCCGCGCTGGCCGGCCAGGACGAGCGTGTCGCCGTTGCGAAGCGAGGAGGCGCCGCCCGTGACAACTGTCTCGCCGGCGGCGACGCCGCTCCGAGCCTCGACGCGCGTCTCGTCTTCAATGCCGATTTCGACGGGCATGAACTGCGCCTTGTTGTCCGCCGTCATCGTGAATACGCCGCGCTTGCCGGCGTAGTCGACAAGCGCGGCCCTCGGCAAGAGCGTGGCTCCTGTGCGGCTGTCGATCGTCACGCTCATGCGTGCGTACATCCCGGGCTTGAGGCGAAAACCGGCATTGGGCACTTCGATCTCGATCTCGGCGGTGCGGGTGGCAGGGTCGAGCACGGGCGCCACCCGGGCAATGCGGCCCCTGAACGACTCGCCCGGAAAGGCGTCGACTTCGACCAGCGCGGGATCGCCGGCGTTGACAAGCCGCAGATCGCGCTCGACCACGTTGGCGACCAGCCGCACCGAGCTGATGTCAACGACCGATACGACCGGCGTCTGCGACGACGCCCACGCGCCGGGGTCGGCGTGTCGCTTGCCGACGAAGCCGTTGACCGGCGAGACGATGCTGGTGTTGCCCTTGGCAATCCGGAGCTCTTCCAGGCGCGCTTCCGCCTGAGAGAATTGCGCGCGTGAGAGATCCAGCTGCGCGGCGGAGGCCGACTGACGAGCCTCCGCGTCGTCGAGGGACTGGCGGGGCAGAAGCTGGCGCTGGAAGAGGTTCTTGGAGCGCTCGAGGTTGATCTCGGCGAACTTCAGATCGGCCTCGCGCTGGCGAATCGTTGCCTGCGCGACCGCGTAGGACGCCTCGGCCTGTTTGACCTGCTCGTTGACCTCCTGGTCTTCGATCTTCGCAAGGAGCTGGCCGCGAGCGACGCGGTCGCCGAGCTTCACGTTCACCGACACGAGCCGGCCGGCGGTGCGGGGCACCACGTCGACGGTGGCCTCGCCAATCAGGTTTCCCACGATGTTCAACTGTGCCGAGATGTCGCCCTTCGTGGGTGTGCCAACCTCGACGCTCATGGGGGGGCGAAATCCGCCACCGCCAAACCCTCCTCCTGGACCGCCGCCGCCCGGGCGTCCACCGCCCCCAGCCTGGCCGCCCTGGCCCTGCTGGCCGCCGTCCGCACCGCCTCGTCCGGCGCCGGGTGCGCCTGCAGCACCAGCCTGTGGGGCGCCCCCGCCTTGGGCCGTCTCTTTCGAGCACCCGCTGGCGATCGTCACCACGATGGCGAGCGCCGCCGCCATCGATCCGTTCCTTGCCGTCATCCGCATATACCGTCCGTTCGACAGAGCTGTCCTTGACGCAGCCATCGCTGCGGCCGAGTGCGCTCGCTGCTAGTTGCCGCCGCCCTGTCCGCCGCCGCTGCCGGCCGGCGATTCTTGCGCGCGTTCGTACGTGACCAAGGCTTTTTGCAGGTCGGTAAGCGCCCGAAGCTCGACGTTCTGCGCGTCGGCCAGGTCGCGTTGGGCCTGCACGACGAAAAAATTGGTCGAGAGGCCGACTTCAAACTTACTCTGCTCGGCGTCGAGGCGCCGCTCGGCGAAGGCCCGGGCCGCTCGGGCTGCCTCGACGCGTCGGACGTTCGACTGCACCTGCAGCGCGGCGTTGGTCACTTCGGTGGCGACCTGCAGCTCGAGTGCCCGCAGGCGCGTGCTCTGCTGGGTGCGCTGCACCCGGGTGCGCGCGAGTTGGGCGTCGGCGCTGCTGCCGCCAATCGGGTAGCTCACATTGAGCGACAGATTCCACGTGGGGAAGTCGCGCGCGCGCAGGAGCGAGAGTGCGTCGGTGTAGCCGCCTGGAATCGTGCCGGTGACGATGCTGCCCAGACCGGTGCCTTGGCGGATGAACTGCGTGCCGCCCACGCCCTGCGCGCCGTAGTTCACCTGCAAGTCGACGTCGGGAAGCGACTCGCTGCGCCAGAACCGTAACGTGATGTCGTTGCTGTCGAGGTTCTTGCGTGCCGTCATCAGGTCGGTGCGTCGTTCGAGCGCGGTGCGTACGGCCCCTTCAATGTCGAGTGGCGGCGCGTTGAGTTGGGGCAAGTCGATGGCCCGGAGCTCTTGTGACCAGAGCGGATCGCTCGTGCCGGTGACGAGGAGGCGCTTGAGCGTCAGCTGCGCGGTCGACAACGTCGCGCCGACCTGGGCCAGACTCTGGCGGCGATTGGCCGCTTCGGCTTCGGCCTGCACGACATCGATCGGGGCCAGGGTGCCGACCTCGACGCGCGCCTGATTGTCCTCGACGAGCTTCTCGGCCAGGTCCAACGAGCGTCGCGCGACGTCCACAGCCGCGACGGCGTAGGCCAGGTCCCAGTAGGCGTTCCGCACATTGGCCACCGTCGTGGCGATCGTGCCGCGCAACTGCTCGGCCGCGATGTCGCGGTTCACCTGGGTGATGCCGATCTGCTGGCGCAGACTGTCGAGGCCGAATCCACGCAGCAGCGGCTGCGTGTAGGTGGCCGTGAGCGTCGAGGTAAAGGTGGGATTGAAATTGGCGAAGATGTTCGACGTCGACAGGCGGTTGTTGTTGAACGAGAGGCCGAAGGTGCCGCCGCCCCACGGCACGCTCTGCAAGACGCCAAAGTTGTAGGTGGTGGTTTCGTTGGTGACGCGCTGGCCGCCGTTCAGCTGGTTGGTCGGCGGGTTGACCTGGCTGCGCTGGCCGATGATCGACGACGCTACCGGCAGATAGCCGTTCCTCAGGCCGGCCAGTTGAAGGTCGGCGGCCTGGGGATTCAGCCGCTCCACGGCGATGTCGAGATTCTGGGAGAGTGCGAGCTCAACCGCATCCATGAGACGCAACTCACGAACGGACGCCGGCTGGCGCGCGGCGGCCGTGCCGGTGGTTCCGGCTGGCGCCGGCGCGGTGCTTTCGAGTGTGAAGCGTGCGACGGCATCACGCACGAGGGCATCGCGCCGGGCTCCGTCCTGAGCCAGGGCGGTGCCAGGGCGCGCCACAGTGATGACGAGCAGGAGAAACAACAGACGAGCGATGGGCATGGACTCGAGCACTTTCACTGTTTGAACTGCGGACGGGGATGCCCGCGCCGCTCACGCTCGTGCTCCGCAAAGAGCACCTTGAGCTTGACGTATTGATCCGTGGTGAGGATGCGCCGTATGCGGTACAGCATCACCCCTCGCGTTCGCCCGAGGTCCCCACGTGCCGCCTCGACCCTGGCAATGAGGTCGTCGGCCGCGGTGTCGTCAGCTCGACCTTCGGAGACAAGCTTTGACAACTCGCCCTGCAGACGATCGAGCGCGGCCTTTTGAGAGAGCATCGCCGGACCGGCACCCTGATAGATCTCTTCGATGCGCGTGATCTGTTCGGGAGACATCGCGAGTTCGCGCTGGAACCGCTCGCTTTGCCACCACTTGAAGCTCTGCGCCTCGGCCGCGCCGACGGCGCATCCGAGGAGCAGGATGGCGACGGCCGCAGGCAGGCGGAGAAGGGATTCACGGGACATGCGTTGCAGGGAATACGACGGTTGTGGGGCGACGTTTACGCGGCCTCGCACCGCGGCCTCGCTACGAGTGGTCCGCAAAGGCCGTCAGGGCGAGGACGACCGCCTCGACAAGGTTATCTGGTGTCGAGGCGCCGGAGGTGAGACCGATGACCAGAGGACCCGGACCGAGCCAGTCCTTCGAGACGATCTCGTGCTTGGTCCGCACCTCGCGATGACGAATCTCGTCGCGCGAGAGCAAGCCACTGGGATCGGCGATGTGGTAGGTCGGCACCGCCTCGGCGCAGATGCGTGCCAGATTGCACGTGTTGCTGCTGTTGTAGCCGCCGATGACGATCATCGCATCGAGCCGCTCGGTCGCGAGCATGGCCACGACGGCATCCTGACGATCCTGCGTCGCGCTGCAGATGGTGTCGAAGGCGCGAAAGCGCTCGTGCACGCCGGTGTCGCCGTAGCGCGCGCGGACCACCCCGCGAAACATCTCGCCAATGGCGAACGACTCGGTGCTGAGCATCGTGGTCTGGTTGGCGCAGCCAATCCGCCCCAGGTGGAGGTCAGGATCGAAGCCCGGCGAGCACGCATCGCGGAACCGCGTGAGCAGCGCGGCGCGGGCGGTGCTACCGGCGTCTGGGGCGCTCGTGATGAAGTCGCAGACGAGTTGCGCTTCGACCGAGTCGAGCACGACCAGATAGTGGCCGCCATTGGCTTGCAACGCCTGGGAGGCCGTCGCGCGTGTTTCCTCATGCCAGTGCTTGCCATGGATGATCGAGGTGAAGCCCTCGTGCGCATACCGCTTCACGTTCTTCCACACGTTCAACACCGACCCGCAGGTGGTGTCGACGAGCGTGCAGCCGATGCCGTCGAGCCGGACGAGATCCTCGACCGTGACCCCAAAGGCCGGCAGAATCACCACGTCACTGGCGGTCAGGGTGTCCCACGACTCGCACTCGTCCGAGAGAAAGCGAATGCCTTGGCTGCGCAGGCGGTCGTTCACGTGCGGGTTGTGGATGATCTCGCCGGTCAGGAACACGCGCTGGTCCGGGAACTTCAGCCGCGCCTGATAGGCGTAATCGACGGCGCGGTCCACGCCGTAACAAAACCCGAACTCCCGGGCAAGATGCACCGTGAGCCGGCCGTGCTCGTAGCGATAATCGCGTGCCTTGATGTCGGCCACGAGGTCGCTGTGGTAGTTGGCGGCCAGTTGCCCGGCGACCTCGCGTTTGAGGTCCAGACCCTTTCTGAAAATCAGTGATGGCACCGGGTACCTACCGTGTCTCGTAGTGAATGGGCGTCAGCGCATCGAGCGCGTCGAATTCGCCCCGGGTGTCGCGGTCGAGCGCGGCCTCGACCTCGCTCAACAGGGTGTCGTCGGTCCGCCAGTTCGCCGGGGGCAGTGCCGCCACCGGCGCGAGGGATGGGGCGGCGTTTCGGGCCGGAGCGAGAAGAGACGGCAACTGGCCGGCGGCGCCCCCGATGAGCAGCCCGGCGGCGGCTGCCGCGATGAGCCAGCGAGTACCCGGACGTGGCTCCGGCTGCGGCTGGTCAGACCCGTGTGGGAAGCGCAGCAACCGGGCGCCGCCGCCACCCTTGGTGATGCGCTGCAGAATCGCCTGCCGCTGGCGCTCGAGCGCAGCGGGACCAAAGGCGGCATCGATGGCGGCGTCGACGCCGTCGCGGGCGTCGCCGAGAAACGCGGCGATGCGGTCGCGCTCGCGGCGGCACCGCAGGCACGACCGCAGGTGCGCCATAACGCGCGGGTCAGCACCGCCTAGGACCGCCTGCCCAAGCGTCGCTGCGTCGGGATGGCGGCGGAACAGCGTCATGACTGGTCGGCCAGTACCGCTCGGAGACGGCGAAGCGCCCTGAAGAGATGCACCCGGACGGTGGCCGGACTCATGCCGAGCGCCTGGGCGATCGCCTGCGGCGGTTGTTCGTCGAGGTGGGTCAGCACGAAGACCTCCCGTTGACGCGCCGGCAGTCGACGGACCCCATCCAATACCGCACGCCACGCGTCGAGGGCCAGCATCCGGCGCTCGGCTGAGGGCTCATGCGTCGGCAGCGACGCGGCGACATCCCATGCCGGCTCGTGCAGTCCGGCCGACCAGGCCGGCAGCCGGCGGCGTGCCTTGAGCTGGTCGAGGCAGGTGTTCACGACAATCCGAGCGAACCACGCGTCGAACGACAGATCGGGCCGGTAAGTCGTCATATGCGCATATAGCTTCACGAACGCGTCCTGCACGGCGTCGTCGGCGTCGGCGGCATTTCCCAGGTAGTGGAACGCCAGCCGTAGTGCCCGCCGCTGACACAAGGCCACCAGCTGTCCGAAACACTGGGAGGCCTCGTCGCGCCGGCCAGCCCCGAGCAGCGCCTTGACCTCGGCAGCGAGCGCGGCAGGATCGGGCGCGGGCCCGGTCGAGGCGCCGTACGGTGGAATTCGTGTCATGAGGATTACGCGGCCTCGCCGCCCGCGTTTACCCAGATTCTATCAATTCGCGGGCCAGGAAGATTGACATCTCGCGGAGATGCTCGGTACGATCACCCCGGTTGGGCTACCGACTCGGGCCCGCGGGAGATCTCATGGCGAAACACGGACAGACGTCCGGACTTGACGCGCACGGAATCACGACCACCGGGCAGGTGCACTGGAATCTAACGGCGCCGCTGCTGTACGAGCACGCGCTCCGGCGACTCGAGGGCGTCGTGGCGGCCGATGGGCCACTCGTGTGCCGCACCGGGCAGCATACTGGGCGGTCGCCCAATGACAAGTTCGTGGTGAGGGAGCCGTCGAGCGAAGCGCACGTGCACTGGGGCAAGGTGAACCGTCCCATGTCGCCGGAACACTTCGCCGTGCTGCGCGCCGAAATCGTGGCGCACCTCGGCGCCAAGGATCTGTTCGTGCAGAACCTCCACGCCGGCGCCGATCCGGTCTACCGTCTCCCGGTGCGCGTGGTCAGCGAGCTTGCCTGGCACAGCCTGTTCGTGCGCAATCTGTTCATCGTGCCGACGGCCTCGGAACTGGCCGCCCATGAACCCGAGTTCACGGTCATCTGCGCGCCGTCGTTCCAGGCCGACGCGGCTCGGCACGGCACGCGTTCCGAGACCGTGATTGCGCTCAACATGGCGACCAAGGAAGTTCTCATTGCCGGCACGAGCTACGCGGGTGAGAATAAGAAATCGATCTTCAGCGTGCTCAACTACGTGCTGCCTCTCAAGGGTGTGCTGTCGATGCACTGCTCGGCCAACATCGGGAAGGACGGCGACACCGCGCTCTTCTTCGGACTCTCCGGCACCGGCAAAACCACTCTCTCGAGCGACCCAGACCGCGGGTTGATTGGCGATGACGAGCATGGCTGGAGCGACCGCGGCGTGTTCAACTTCGAGGGCGGCTGCTACGCCAAGACGATTCGCCTGTCGGCCGACGCCGAGCCCCAGATCTACAACACAACGAGGCGCTTCGGCACCGTGCTCGAGAACGTCGTGCTCGATCCCGACACGCGCGTTCTCGACCTCGACTCGGCGCAGTTTACGGAAAACACGCGCGCGGCCTACCCGATCGAGTTCATCGACAACGCCGTCCTCGGCGGCCAGGGCGGCCATCCCAAGAACATCGTGATGCTCACGGCCGACGCGTTCGGCGTGCTGCCGCCGATTGCGAAGCTCTCGCCCGAGGCGGCGATGTTCCACTTCCTGTCGGGCTACACCGCCAAAGTGGCCGGCACCGAGAAGGGGGTGACCGAGCCGAGTGCCACCTTCAGCACGTGCTTTGGCGCACCGTTTCTGCCGCTCAATCCCAACGTCTACTCGAAGATGCTGGGCGAGAAGATCGCGAAGCATCAGGCGCGGGTCTGGCTGGTCAACACCGGCTGGACGGGCGGGCCCTACGGCGTTGGCAGCCGGATGAAGATCGCCTACACACGCGCGATGATCAAAGCCGCCTTGGCCGGCGAACTCGACCACGTCGGCTATGTCCGGCACCCGGTCTTCAACGTCGACGTGCCCGCCACCTGTCCGGGCGTGCCCGACCGCGTGCTCGATCCGCGCGGCACGTGGGCCGACCAGGCGGCCTACGACGCCCAGGCCGTCAAACTGGCGAAGATGTTTGTCGAGAACTTCAAGACGTTTGCCGGTGACGTCGACGCCGCGGTGGTTGCGGCCGGCCCGCGCGGGTGAGCGCTGCCGTGCCGGCGCGGGTGGAGTACGAGCCGGTCATCGGGCTCGAAATCCATGCGCAGCTCCTGACCGCGACGAAGATCTTCTGTGGCTGTCCGGCGGTGTTTGGCGATGCGCCAAACAGCCACGTGTGCCCCGTGTGCCTGGGGCTTCCGGGCGCGCTGCCGGTGCTCAACCGCACGGCCGTCGACCTCGCCGTCTCGGCGGCGCTGGCGCTTGGCTGCGATCTGCAGGAGACGTCGGTCTTTGCTCGGAAGAACTACTTCTATCCCGACTTGCCGAAGGGTTACCAGATCTCGCAGTACGAGCGGCCACTCGCCACGGGTGGGCACGTGGTGGTTGACGACGGACAGGGCCCGCGTGCCATCCGCTTGACACGGATCCACATGGAAGAAGACGCCGGCAAGTCGTTGCACGAGGGGTTTGCCGACTCCGAGCGCCGCACCTATGTGGACTTCAATCGCGCGGGTGTGCCGCTCATCGAGATCGTGAGCGAACCCGAGCTCCGTTCGCCGACCGAAGCGGCCCACTACTTCGAAATCGTGCGTCGCCTGCTCGTCTGGATCGGGGCCAACGACGGCAACATGGAAGAGGGTAGTCTGCGGTGTGACGCCAACGTCTCGGTGCGTCCGAAGGGGGCGACCACCCTCGGGACGAAGGCGGAGGTCAAGAACGTCAACTCGTTCCGCTACCTGCAGAAAGCACTCGAGTACGAGATCGCCCGTCAGATCGACCTCGTGAGCCGCGGTGAGCGCGTGGTGCAGGAGACGCGGCTCTTCGACTCCGCCCTGGGACGGACCTTCTCGATGCGTAGTAAGGAAGAGGCGCACGACTACCGCTATTTCCCGGAACCCGACTTGCCGCCGCTCGTGGTGTCGGCGGCGCGCCGGGCTCGCGTTGCGGCAGAGATGCCGGAGCTGCCCGACGAGCGCCGCGCGCGCTTCGTGAGCGACCACAAGCTGCCGGAGTACGACGCGGCGGTGCTGACGGAAACGCGCGGCATGGCCGACTACTTCGAGGCCGTCGCGGGCGCATCCGGCAACGCGAAAGCTGCCAGCAACTGGGTCATGGGCGAAGTATTGAGGCTGTTGAAGGCCCACGACGCCCCGATCGCGCGGGTGGGCGTTGCGGCCGAGGCCCTCGGCGCGCTCATCCGTCTCGTGGATGGGGGCGCCATCAGCACCACCGTGGCCAAGGGCGTCTTCGAACAGATGTACGGCACCGGGCGAGACGCCGCGGAGCTCGTCGCCGAGCAGGGCCTGGCGCAGGTGTCCGATGACGAAGCGCTCACGCGGATCGTGACCCAGGTGCTTGGTGCCCAGCCGGACGCCGTGGCCCAGTATCGCGGCGGCAAGAAGGCGACGTTCGGGTTTCTCGTCGGCGAAGCGATGAAAGCGTCGGGCGGCAAGGCCGATCCCAAGCGCCTCAGTCAGTTGATGCGCGCGTCGCTCGACGCCTGAATCGCGTGCAACGGCGTCGGCAAGAGGCCACCGGCCTGCTAGTATGTCCGGCACGCGCCCGACCGCGATGGTCAGCGGCGCGTAAGGGGCAGAACGAGTCGTGATCGACCTGCACAACGTCACGAAGGTGTACGGCACCGACGTGCTGGCTTTGGACAACCTGTCGTTCAGTGTCGACAAGGGCGAGTTCGTGTTCCTCACGGGGCCGAGTGGCGCCGGAAAGTCGACGCTGCTGCGGCTGCTGCTGCGCCAGGACATTCCCACCGACGGCTCGTTGCAGGTGGGTGGGCGGGAGCTGGCGACGCTCACCAGTCACGAAGTACAGGCCTACCGCCGCTCGCTTGGCGTGGTGTTTCAAGACTTCAAGCTCATCGCGACCAAGACCGTGTTCGACAATGTGGCTTTCGTGATGCGGGTGCTGGGCGTGCCGGTCGAGCAGCAGCGGCGCAAGACCTATCAAGTGCTCAAGTGGGTCGGGCTGCAGCATCGGGCCACGGCCTATCCGCCCGAGCTCTCAGGCGGGGAACAGCAGCGGATCGCGATTGCGCGCGCGCTCGTGAACGAGCCTCAAGTCGTGCTTGCCGACGAGCCCACCGGCAACCTCGATCCCGATTTGTCGCTCGAAATCATGGACCTCTTCCGCGACATCAATGCCAGCGGGACCACGGTCCTGGTCGCGACGCACGACCGCGCGCTCATCGCGCACGTCGGGCGCCGCGTGCTGCACCTTGAACAGGGCCGAGTGCCGCGGGACGGCGCATGAGGGCCCTGTCGTACGCGTGGCAGGAGGCAGTCGTAAGCCTCGGGCGGGCGCGCTGGACACTGCTGCTCTCGATTGCCACGATTGCGGTCGCCTTCGCGATGCTCGGAGCGTTCCGGGTGGTGTCATCTGCCGTGACCCGGATTGCCGAGAGCTGGACGCAGTCAGCCGAGCTCTCGGTATACCTCGACGATGTCGTGTCTGAAGCCGAGCGCACCGCCATCCGCCAGAAACTCGCGAGCGACGCGGCGGTGGCGGGCGTCACCTACGTGACCAAGGAAGAGGCGCTGGCGCGTTTCGGGGCTGAGTTTCCGGAGTTGGGCGACGTGACCGGGTCGCTCGACGCCAACCCGTTCCCCGCAGCGTTTGAAGTCCGCGTCACGGAAGCCGGCATGGCCGACGGCGCGCAGGCGCTCGCCACCGCAGTCTCGACGTTTCCCGGCGTGGCCGACGTGCGCTACGACCAGCGCTGGCTGGCCCGGCTCATCGCGGTGCTGACGGCGTTGCGCGCGGCCGGCTGGGTGGCGGCGCTGGCGCTGGTCCTCGGTGCAGCGACGACCGTGGTCGCGGTGGTGCGGCTGTCGTTCGAGGCACGCCGTGACGAGATCGGCATCATGGCTCTCGTCGGGGCTCCGGTGCTCTACATCCGTGGCCCCTTTGTGATGGAGGGCGCGATTCAAGGCGCCCTTGGAGCGCTTGTGGCCCTCGGTGGACTGGCGGCCCTCGGCCGCACGCTCTCGCGGGCGCTCGGACCCGCTGTGAACGCGCTCGGACCTGAGAGCCTGGCTGCACTGGCGTGGACGGAGGCGTCGGCGCTCGTCCTGGGCGGAGCGCTCGTGGGCGCCGCGGCCGGCTTGCTGGCGACCTGGCGCTGGAATCCCCAAGGCCCGGTCGCCCGTTGACACATCCGTCACCGCGGCTCTAGACTCAAAGACATCCGGATGATGCACAGGACCCGAGGCCCCATGCCGCAATTCCTGAGCGATAGACCCCTGTCTTCACTCGTTCCTTCCCTGATCGAATTCTACAAAGAAGAGTTCGTGAAGCATCAGGCCTGCCTGGATGCCCAGCGCGAGTACTTCTCGGAGCACGCGATCAGCTCCGTGGAATCGGCCTTGTGCCGCATCATCGCGGAGATCGACGCGCTCTCGTACCAGGACGACGCCGACATCGTGGTCGCGCAGCTCTTGAAAGAGTTCGACGTCGTGACCAGGCTGTCGGCTTGGACCGACCCTCTCCACATCAACTGACCGGCTCGCTCGAGCGCCTGCGCGCCGATGCCGCCGCGGTCGCCGCCTCCGCGGTGGCGGCCGTGTCGCCGTACGTGCTGTTGCCGACAGCGGTGGCTGGCTTGGGCGACGCCGTGGCGCAGATGCCTCAAGGCCTGCACGTGCTCGCCGTGGGGAAGGCCGCGGCCGCGATGTTCTCGGCCTTCCACCCGGTCACGCCGCGCCCGATCGTCAGCGCCTTGGTGATCGGTCCACGCCGTCCCCATGACTGGTCCGGGGTGTGTCCCTACGTCGAAGGCGAACACCCGTTGGCCGACGAAGGCAGTCTGACGGGCGGCCGCCTCGCCCTCGCGCTGGCCCAGATGGTGCCAGCCGATGGCTGCCTGATTTGCCTGTTGTCTGGCGGAGCCAGCGCCCTGATGGCGGCGCCGCTGTCCGGACTCACGCTCGCCGCCAAGCAGCGCGTCGTGGCCCAGGTGATGAGAGCCGGCGGCGACATCCATTCCTTGAATGCCGTGCGGAAGCATCTTTCGGCGGTCAAAGGCGGACGTCTGGCCGCGGCGTGCCAAGGACGCGTCTTGACGCTGGCTATCTCCGACGTGATCGGCGACGACCTGAGCGTCATCGGCTCGGGACCGTGCGTCGCCGACGGTTCCACGTGGGGTGACGCATATGAGGCCTTGCGGCGGTACGCCGGCGATGCGCCACCGGACGTCGAGGTGCTCGCGCTGCTCGATGCCGGCCGAGCCGGGCGCCTCGCCGATACGCCCAAACCCGGGGACCCGCGCCTGGCGCGCTCGACGGCGCGCGTGATCGGCGGACGCCGGCAGGCCATGGCCGCCGCAGCGGCCGCGGCGGCCGAACTCGGATATGCGCCGCACGTCATCGACGCACCTGTATCGGGCGAGGCTCGGGACGCGGCTCTTGGGTGGTGGCGCGACGCGCAGGCGCGGTTGGCCGGCGTGCGCGGGCCTGTGGCGATCGTATCGAGCGGCGAGACCACCGTGACGGTGCGTGGCCCCGGCCGCGGCGGCCGCAATCAGGAGTTCGGGTTGGCGCTGGTGGGGCCGCTTGGCGCGGCGGCGCGAGAGCTGGCCCTGGTGTCCATCGGCACCGACGGCATCGATGGCCCCACCGACGCGGCTGGGGCTCTGGTGGACTCCGGTTCGGCGGCCCGCGCGCTCGGTCGGGCGCTGGGTGCTCCGGCGGTCTACCTTGCCCGCAACGACAGCTACGCGTTCCTCGATGCGGTCGGCGATCTCATGCGCACCGGGCCGAGCGACACCAACGTAGGAGACATTCAGGTGCTGCTCGGCGCGCGGGCCTGATAGGCTAACAACGAGTCGGCACCCTTGCGTTGCCGCACACCGTGACCGACCAGGACGCCCTGCTCAGGGCCATTCGCACCCATGCCGGCGCGCCGGCGACCACGCGGGATCTCGCACGCACCCTCAGCATTCCGCGGGAGGCGCAAGCGTCGTTCAAGCGCCAGCTTCGCCAACTCGCCGACAGCGGGGCGCTGGTGGTCGTGCGCGGCAATCGATACGCGTTGCCAGACCGCATCCACGACGTGACCGGACGCCTCCAGGGACACGCGAGCGGCTACGCGTTTGTCGTGCCGGTGGGCGGCGGCGAGGACGTGTTTGTTCCGGCGGTCCGGCGCGCAGGAGCCATGCACGGAGATCTCGTGACGGCGCGCGTGGACGTCAGGACGGACGACGGTCGCGCCGAAGGGCGCGTGATCGACATCGTGGAGCGGCGCAGCGCCCGCGTCGTCGGACAGATGCAGCGTGACCGCAAGGGCATCGCCGTGGTCCGCCCGTTCGATGCGCGCCTCGATGCCGACATCCGCGTGTCGATCGACGAGAGCCTGACGGCCAGCGACGGCGACATGGTGACGGTCGAAGTCACGCGGTGGCCAGGCGTCACCGCCGAGGCCTCCGGCCGCGTCATCGAGGTCCTGGGCCCTGTCGACGGCCCCGGCGTGGACACCGAGGTAGTGCTCCGCAAACATGGCATTCCCGAAGACCACGCTCCAGATGCCGTCGCCGAGGCGCGCGCGCGCGACGTCGCGGTACATCCGCACGAACTCGAGGGGCGTACCGATTTTCGTCAGCGGGTGATCGTCACCATCGACGGTGAGCATGCGCGCGACTTCGACGACGCGATCTCGCTCGAGCGTCTGCCGAACGGGCACTTCTGGCTCGGCGTGCACATCGCCGACGTGGCGCATTACGTGCCCGAAGGCAGCGCGCTCGACCTCGACGGCTTCGAACGGGGCACCTCGGTGTACTTCCCCGAGCGCGCCGTCCATATGTTTCCGCACGAGCTCGCCACGGGGGTGTGCAGCTTGAATCCGCATGTGGATCGGCTCGTGCAGTCATGCCTGATGGAAGTGGACGGCCGCGGCCAGGTCGTGCGCTACGAGTTGCATGACGGCGTGATCCACAGTCAGGCCCGAATGACGTATACGGCGGTCAATGGGATCGTGACGGATCGGGACCCGGCGCTGCGGGCGCAGTACGCCGAGCTCGTCCCGCTGTTCGAACTGATGCGCGACCTGTTCACCGTGCTCAACGATCGGCGGCGGCGCCGCGGGTCCATCGACTTCGACCTGCCCGAGGCTCAGGTCATCGTCGACGCCGATGGCGCGATTGCGGCTATCGTGGCGTCGGAACGGAACATCGCGCACCGGCTCATCGAAGAGTTCATGCTGCTGGCCAACGAGACGGTGGCCGGGCACCTCGAGAGCGAGGGCATGCCGTCGCTGTACCGAGTGCACGAATCGCCCGATCCGATGCGCGTGCTCGAGTTCGAGGAGTTCGTGTCGTCCCTGGGTTTCAGTCTCGCGGCACCGCCGGGCGGTGTGCACCCCCGCCACTTTCAGCATCTCGTCGATCGCATCCGCGGCGCGCCGGAGGAACGGTCGATCGCGTTCCTGATGCTGCGCACGATGCAGAAGGCCAGGTACGATGCGAACAACCTCGGCCATTTCGGCCTGGCCGCCCACACCTATACTCACTTCACGTCGCCGATCCGGCGCTATCCCGACCTGGTCGTGCATCGGGTGCTACGCGAACTGCGTCACGGCCTGGCCGACGAGGAGCGCCGCGCCGGGCTCGAGGAGGCCCTGCCCGAAGTGGGTCAGCACGCCTCGGCGATGGAGCGTCGCGCGCAGGAGGCCGAACGTGAGCTGCTGCAGTGGAAGAAGGTGCGCTTCATGGCCGACAAGATCGGCGAAGTGTATGGCGGCTATATCACCGGCGTCACGGCCTTCGGTCTGTTCGTGCAGCTCACCGAGCATTTCGTCGAAGGCCTCGTGCACGTCTCGACGCTGGCTGACGACTACTTTCGCTTCGACGAGCAGGCGCGCGTGCTGCTCGGGGAGCGGACGGGGAAGTCCTTTCGGCTCGGCGACGCGGTGCGCGTGCAGGTCATCCGGATCGACCTCGACCGGCGCCAGATCGAGCTCGGCGTGGAGGACAGCCTGGAAGCGGTGCGGCACGACGAGCACGCCCGCGGTGCTACACGCAGTCGCGTCACGCGGGCTCGTGCTGCTGGAGCGGGACGCCCGGCGCCGCGGCCGCGCGGCCGGATGGGGAAGCGGGAGCGCACCGCGCGGAAGAAGAGCCGGTAGCGGGCCATGCGTACGATCATCGTCGGGACGGCCGGGCACATCGATCACGGAAAAAGTGCGCTCGTGCGTGCGCTGACCGGGACTGACCCCGATCGACTGAAGGAGGAGAAGGCACGGGGCATCACCATCGAACTGGGCTTCGCGCACGCGCCGGTGGCCGAAGACGTCGTCGCGTCGTTTGTCGACGTGCCCGGGCATGAGCGGTTCGTCCGCGCGATGCTCGCGGGGGTGGGCGGCATCGACGTGGTGCTCCTGGTCGTGGCCGCAGACGAGTCCGTCATGCCGCAGACCCGCGAGCACTTCGACATCTGCCGCCTGCTGGGTGTGGCGCGCGGCCTGGTCGTGTTGACCAAGTGCGATGTCGCCGATGAGACAGCGATTGCGTGTGCCACGCTCGAAGTCCGCGAGCTCGTGGCCGGATCCTTCCTTGAAGAGAGCCTGATTCTGCCGGTGTCGTCCATCACCGGGGAAGGTCTGGACGCTCTGCGTGCCGAGCTGGCGGCGATGGCGAGTGCGGTGCCGTCGCGTGGGCTGGCGGGTCCGGCCCGATTGCCCGTCGATCGGGCGTTCTCAATGAAGGGCTTCGGGACCGTCGTGACCGGCACGATGGCCTCCGGCCAGGTTGCCGTCGACGACGAACTCGAACTGCTGCCGGCTGGGGTGAAGGTCAAGGTGCGCGGCCTGCACGTCCACGGGCGGGCGCGCACGAGTGCCGCGGCCGGCGAGCGCGTGGCGATGAACCTTGCGGGGGTGGACGTCGGCGGCGTGGCGCGCGGCAGCGTGGCTGCCGCGCCCGGCGCCTTGCAGCCCACGCGACGGGTCGATGCCAGAATCACGATGCTGCCGGGATCCGCACTGAAGCACGGCGCGCGGGTGCGCATTCACCAGGGCACCGCCGAAGCACTGGCGCGCGTCTCGGTGGCCGGGGTCTCGGGTGTGGTGGCGCCGGGAGAGTCGGCCGATGTGCGGCTGCGATTTGAATCGCCGGTTGTGGTCACTCGCGCCGACCGCTTCATCCTCCGCAGCTATTCGCCGCTCGTCACGATCGGCGGGGGCGTGGTACTGGACCCGCAGCCGCCGCGGGCCGGCGTGCGCACCGCGCGCGGTGTGGCGCGCATGGCGGCGTTGCAGATCTGCGCCGATGGCGACGTCGATCGGCGCGCGGCGATTCAGGTGATGGTTGCCGGTGCCGGATTGCACGGCGTGTCGGCGGGCGAACTCGCGCCGCGGATCGGTGCCGCGCCCGCCGAGCTCGCCACGACGCTTGGCGCGCTCGACCGCGAAGGGGCGGTGGTGCTTGGCGCTGAGTGGGCGGTCGATGCTCGTGCCGCGAGCGCCCCGACCGGCGCCGTGCTCGCCGGACTCGCGGAGTTTCACCGCACGAGCCCCTTGTCGTCAGGCATGCCGCTCGAGCAGGTGCGTGGCCGCTGGTTCGCTGCGATGCCACCGCCGGTCTTCGAACGCGTGATTGCCAGGCTCGTCGCAGCCGGACAGGTCTCGGCCAGGGACACGCTGTCGCTGGCGGGACACCGCGTGGAACTGACCTCGGACGAGGCGCACGTCTTTGAATGGATCGAGCGGCGCTACGTGGACGCGGGGTTCAGTCCGCCAGACGTCGCGGCGCTGGCGGGAGAGGCGCGGCGCGCGCCGGCGCTCGTCGCGCGGGTCGCGCAGTTGATGATCAAGCAGAAACGTCTGGTGCGGGTGGACACCCTGGTCTTCCACCGGGACGTGCTCGAGCGGCTGAAGCGAGACGTGCTGGCACGCAAAGCGTCGGCCGGTGTTAAGCCCGCGACTATCGATGTGAAGGCGTTCAAGGACGCCTACAACGTGTCGCGCAAGTATGCGATCCCGCTGCTGGAGTATCTGGACCGGGAACGCGTCACTCGCAGGGCCGGCGACGCGCGAATCGTGCTGTGACGCCCGGTAGGCGTTCCACTCAGTCCTTCTTGTCGTCGTCCTTGAAGCCGGCCTTGAAGTTCTTGATGCCGGCGCCGATGCCGCGACCGAGCTCCGGCAGCCGGTTGGCGCCGAAGATCAGAATGACGATCGCCAGGATGATCAGCATCTCCGGCAAGCCCAAGGGTCCGAAGAGGGCGAATGCGTGCATGGACATGGCTTGAATTCTAGCACTGTCGCTCGCGGCTGCCAGGCGTGCGTCCAATTGGCGTTCGACAGCGTCCAATCTTGAGAACCGACGGCGCCAACTGACTGGCCTGCGGTTTGCACTTGTCTCGACGGAGAACGGTCGGTCAGAATTGGTGTTCGCGCCGCCTGACTCACTGCTAATTGCGCATGTCCGACCCACAGAGCACGGCCGTCCCCGCCCGCCGAGCGCCCCGCGGATCGACGCACGTACGGCTGGACCGTCCGGCTGAGGTGTCATTTGACTTCGAGGAGCGTCGCCTCGGGGGGGCATTTGGCGTCTCGGTGGCGACCCACCTCGCCATGGCCGTCCTTGCAGTGCTCGTCATGCGGTTCTTTCCACGTGCGCAGATGACGGAGATTCTCCCCGACGAGCTGCCCAAAGACATCGTGTGGCTCGTTGAAGAAGGTCCAGGCGGGGGCGGCGGGGGCGGCGGCGACAACACCCCCGAGCCAGCCAAGAAGGTCGAGCTGGCTGGAGTCGAGAAGGTGAGCGTGCCCGTCGAAGTTGAACCCGAGCCGGTAAAGGCGCCCCCGAAGGAAGAGCCTCCGCAGCAAACGGCCATCCCGGCGGTGCAGACGGCCGCAGCGGTGACCGAGGCGCCCGGAGCGATCACCGCAGAACCGGCCGCTGCGACGTCGGCCGGCAGCGGCTCGGGCGGTGGTGGCGGCACCGGCACCGGCGGTGGCTCGGGCGCTGGCGACGGTCGCGGGTTGGGGGCTGGCAACACCGCAGGGACCGGGGGCGGCGAGTACGAAATCGGGAACGGCGTCATGGCGCCGCGCGTGGTCAAGGAAGTGAAACCGGCCTACACCGCCGAGGCCATGCGCGCCAAGGTACAGGGGGTCGTGTGGCTCCGCTGCATCGTGCTTCCCGATGGCACCGTGGGCCGCGTGGAAGTCGTGCGATCGCTCGACTCCACCTTCGGCCTCGACCAGGAGGCCGTCAAGGCCGCGCGGCAATGGCGGTTCATGCCTGGCACGCGGCAGGGCGAGCCGGTGGCCGTGCGCATCACCATCGAACTCACGTTCACGTTGCGCTAGTCCAGGAGCTGTCCACGTGCGTCGAGCCTCATCTCTTCTTTCGTGCGCTGCACTGGCGGCGTTACCCATGTTCGGAGGCTGCGGTGCCGCCGGACAGGCTGAAGCTCGGGCCGGTGGCCCGCCGATCGCGGCGGCGGCAGAGCAACGGGTCGGAGCCGAGCGGCTGCGCGTCCAGGTGGTGCAGACCTACCCACACGATCCGGGCGCGTTCACGCAGGGCCTGGTGCTGGCTGGCGGACGTCTCTTCGAGAGCACGGGGCTCGAGGGCCGGTCGAGCGTTCGCGAACTGGATCTCGCCACGGGAAAAGTGCTGCGGCGTCTGGACGTGCCGGCGCCGGTGTTTGCCGAAGGCCTTGCCCTGGTCGGCACCAGGCTCTTCCAGATCACCTGGAAGCACGAGATCGCGTACACCTACGATCGCGACACGTTCAAGAGGGGCCCGTCGTTTGCGTACACCGGCGAGGGATGGGGGCTGTGCCATGACGGACACGACCTCGTGATGAGCGATGGCAGTGCCCGTCTCTCGTTCAGAGGCCCGGCCACGTTTCGGCAGACGCGCGAGGTCACGGTACGTGACGAGGGCCGTCCGGTGGATCAGCTGAACGAACTCGAGTGCGTCGGCTCCCAGGTGTACGCCAACATCTGGATGACCGATCGGATCGTGCGGGTCGATGCGACGACGGGCGGAGTGACGGCGTCCATCGATGCGTCCGGGCTGCTCAATCCTGCGGAGCGATACGGCACCGACGTGCTCAATGGGATTGCATACGACGCGTCGAATGAGACGTTTCTGATCACCGGGAAACTCTGGCCGAAACTCTTCCGCGTCAAGTTCGTGAAGTAGCGCGGAGTGCGCCTGGGTGCCCGCGAGTTCCTGGCCGCAATCGCCAAGCGGTCGAGCCGAAAAAGAAAAGGCCCGGTGGATGAACCACCGGGCCCGAAGCGTCCTCCAAGCCGCTAGTCCCTAGGACCTAGCCGCTAGGCGAGCGTCAGTACATCCCGCCCATACCGCCGCCGCCGGGCATACCGCCACCGCCCGATTCCTTCTTGTCTTCGGGAATCTCGGCCACGATGGCTTCGGTCGTCAGCAGCAGACTGGCGATGGATGAGGCGTTCTGCAGCGCATTGCGCACGACCTTCGCGGGGTCGATGACACCGGCCTTGACCAGGTCCTCGTAGACGTCCGTGGCCGCGTTGAAGCCCTCGTCGCCCTTGCCTTCTTTCACCTTGGCCACGACGATCGAGCCTTCGTGTCCGGCGTTGGTTGCAATCCAGCGGCAGGGTTCCTCGATGGCGCGGCGGATGATGGCTACGCCCACCGCCTGGTCGCCTTCGAGCTTGAGCGCGTCGAGCGCCTTGCTCGCGCGCAGCAGGGCCACGCCGCCGCCAGGCACGATGCCTTCTTCGACGGCCGCCTTGGTGGCGTGCATGGCGTCTTCCACGCGCGCCTTCTTTTCCTTCATCTCGGTCTCGGTGGCCGCGCCGACCTTGATGACCGCGACGCCGCCCACGAGCTTCGCCAGGCGTTCCTGGAGCTTCTCGCGGTCGTAGTCCGACGAGGTCTCTTCAACCTGCATGCGGATCTGCTTCACGCGGCCCTCGATGGCCTTGCTGTCGCCAGCGCCCTCGATGATCGTCGTGTTGTCCTTGTCGATCGTGACCTTCTTGGCCTTGCCGAGATCCTCGATCTTGATGTTCTCGAGCTTCACGCCAAGGTCCTCGGTGATGGCCTTGCCGCCGGTCAGCACCGCGATGTCCTCGAGCATAGCCTTGCGGCGGTCGCCAAACCCCGGGGCCTTCACGGCCGCGGCGTGCAGGGTGCCGCGCAGTTTGTTGACCACCAGCGTGGCCAGTGCTTCGCCTTCGATGTCTTCCGCGATGATGAGCAGGGGACGGCTGAGGCGCGCCACCTGTTCCAGCACCGGCAGCAGATCCTTCATCGAGCTGATCTTCTTCTCATGGATCAGAATTACCGGATTCTCGAGCACCACTTCCATGCGCTCGGGATCGGTCACGAAGTAGGGCGACAGGTAGCCGCGGTCGAACTGCATGCCCTCGACGACTTCAAGCGTCGTCTCGAGCGTCTTGGCCTCTTCGACCGTGATGACGCCGTCCTTGCCGACCTTTTCCATGGCCTCGGCGATGATGGTGCCGATGGTGTGATCGCTGTTGGCCGAGATCATCCCGACCTGGGCAATCATGTTGCCCTTGACGGGCTTGGCCATCTTCTTGATCTCGGCGGTCATGACTTCGACGGCCTTCTCGATCCCGCGCTTCAGCTCCATCGGGTTCGCGCCGGCTACGACATTGCGCGCGCCTTCGCGGTAGATCGCCTGGGCCAGCACGGTCGCCGTGGTCGTGCCGTCACCGGCCGTGTCCGACGTCTTGCTCGCGACCTCGCGCACCATCTGGGCGCCCATGTTCTCGAGCGGGTCCTTCAG
>JANMDX010000132.1:0-1884 GCA_031376505.1 Acidobacteriota bacterium | reverse complement strand
GGTTGCGCCCATTCGCGGCGGCGTAGACGTGTCGTCTGCGAGAGGCGAGGGCCAGGTGCGGCACCTGGCGTGGATTGACGATCGCCGCGTGGTGTTCGAGGACGGCGGCGCGGCCGCCCGTTGGCAACTGCACGAGATCGGCGTCGGCACGCGACCCGTGTGGCCCGGTGCAATGCTTGAAGGTTCGGGCGCCACCAGCGGCGTAACGCTCACCGCTAACGCGCTGCGGCAGCTGAGCGTGAGTCCCGACGGCGCCTGGATCGCTGGCCTCGTGGCCGGCCGTGAGGGACCAGAGCTGTGGCGCGTGCGCCTCGACGGCCAGGAGCTGTGGCGGACACCCATCACCACGGGCCGCCCGTCGTGGCCGGCCTGGGCCTCGGCCACGGTGATGGCGTGCGTGTTGACGACGCCGGCCGGAGACGGCGTCTCGATTCCTTGTGGGTCGGCGCCACTCGTCACGACTCCGCTGCTGCGTGTGGCGGGGCCGATCGCGTTTGCGCCAGACGGCGCGACCGTCTACGCGGCCGCCGCGAACGAGCGCGGCTTCGTGGATCTGTGGCGCGTGGCGCGGGCGTCGGGCGCAGCCGTGCAGGTCAGCCGCACGACGCGCGACAGCTACGGTCCCTCGGTGGCGCGTGATGGCGCCCTGGTCTACAAAACCCAGGAGTACCGCACGCACCTGGCCGAATGGCGCGACGGCGTCGTGCGCCCGCTTACGACGTTTCAGGCCGAGACGCCGTGGTGGCATCCCTCGCTGCCGCTCGTATCGATGACCTACGGCACGTGGCGACGCCAGATCGACGACGCGAAGTACCCAGACATCGCACAAGAAGTGGGTGTCCTCGACCTGTCGGGTGCGCTGCCAGCCGACCGGCCGTCGCAGGTGATTGCCGCCTCCGATTCAGAAGACCAGGGCATGGCGTGGTCACCAAACGGCAAGTGGATCGCGTTCCACTCGCATCGCGAGATGTCCGACGATGTGTGGTTGCGGCCCACCGACGGCAGTGCGCCTGACCGCCGGATCACGATGCTCGGCCGTGGCGCGGAAGTGGGGTGGCCGCGCTGGGCACCTGGCGGCAAGACGCTGCTGCTCGACGGCGCGAACAAGGCCGGCGAGTCGGTGATGTTCACTTTAGGTCTCGACCAGGACACCGGCACGGTGACCTCGGCGCTGCAGGAAGTCGGTGCCGTGGGCTTCGAGATCACGCACGGCGAGTGGCTGCCCGACGGCCAGCGGCTCGTGGCGATCGCCAAGGAGGGCCCTGGACGCCACGCGGTGTTGCTCTTGCCGGCCGCCGGAGGTGCGGCTCAGGTACTGCACCGGTTCGAGACCGAACACGACTTCCCGGGACTATCGCTTGCGCCCGACGGATCGGCTTTCACCTTCGTGGCGCCGGGCAGCAACGGGTTCTATCAGTTGTTCCGGCGTGCGCTCGGCGGCGGGCCGGTCGAACAACTCACGTTCGATCCGTCGCACAAGACGCAACCAGCCTGGTCCCCCGATGGCACCAGGCTGGCATTTACCGCATGGAGCTACGACGCCTCGATCTGGCGCGTCGGCCAGTAGCGCGTACGTCGCGTCTGCGCCGGGTCGCTACTTCGAGGCGACGAACATGATCTCGAGCAGCCCGTCGGCCACGACCAGTCCGGTCTTCACGGTGGCGCGAGCCGGCAGGTCCTTCACCGCTGCGCGGTAGCCTCGGTTCATGGCGTCGAAGTTCTTGACGTCGGTAATGTAGACGACGCCGTCGACCAGGTCGCCCAAGCCGAAACCGGCGGCCTGCAAAGTCCGGCCGACGCGCGCGAGGATCTCGGTGGTTTGCGCTTCGGTATTGCCCGCCGTGCCCGGCGTGTTGCCGAGCAGGCCAGAGACGTAGAGCCGCT
>JANMDX010000108.1:0-17397 GCA_031376505.1 Acidobacteriota bacterium | reverse complement strand
CTTCGCTGCCGATCTCGGCATGCAGGTCACCCTCGTCGACGAAGAGAAGAATCCCGGCGGCGTGTGTCTGTATCGCGGCTGCATTCCGTCGAAGGCGCTGCTGCACGTGGCCAAGCTGGTTGACGAATCGAAGCACGCGAGCGCCTGGGGCATCGAGTTCGGCGCGCCCAAGATCGACCTCGACAAGCTGCGCGCCTACAAGCACAGCGTGGTCGAGAAACTGACGAGTGGCACCGGCCAGCTCGCCAAGCAGCGCAAGATCACCTACGTGCAGGGGCACGCGACCCTCACGGGCCCCACCACGATGTCGGTGAAGACCGCCTCGGGCGTGCAGCAGGTGACGGCCGACTACATCGTGCTGGCCACCGGCTCGCATCCCACGAAGATCCCGGCGCTCAGCATCGACAGCCCGCGCGTGCTCGACTCCACCGGCGCGCTCGATCTGCCAGAGATTCCCAAGACGATGCTCGTGGTGGGCGGCGGGTACATCGGCCTCGAGCTCGGATCGGTGTATGCGGCCCTCGGCACGAAGGTGTCGGTGGTCGAGATGACGCCCGGCCTGCTGCCCGGTGCGGACCGCGACCTGGTGAAGCCGCTGGCGCAGCGCATCGAGAAGACGTTTGCGAAGGTGATGCTGTCGACGCGCGTCACCGGCATGGTGGCCGCCAAGAGCGGCGTGGCCGTGACGTTTGATGGCGACGGGGCTCCGGCGAGCGAGACCTACGACTACGTGCTCGTGTCGATTGGCCGCCGGCCCAACTCGAAGATCGACGGGCTCGACACGACGCGCGTAAAAGTCGACGCCAAGGGCTTCATCGAGACCGACGGCCAGCGGCGCACCGCCGAGCCCACGATGTTCGCGATTGGCGACGTGGCGGGCGAGCCCATGCTGGCGCACAAGGCGTCGCACGAGGCGCGCGTGGCCATCGAAGCCATGCTCGGCCACAAGGCGGAGTTCGAACCTGCGGCGATTCCCGCCGTGGTCTTCACCGACCCGGAAATTGCGTGGGCGGGGTTGACCGAAGCCGAGGCCGAGAAGTCGGGCCGCAAGGTGGAGATCACGCGCTTCCCGTGGCCGGCCTCGGGCCGCGCCATCGCGATCGACCGGGTGGACGGCATGACCAAGCTCGTCATCGATCCCGACAGCGGTCGCATCCTGGGGATGGGCGTCGTGGGTTCGGGCGCGGGTGAACTGATTGCCGAGGGCGTGCTGGCGATCGAGATGGGCGCCACGGCCGAAGACCTGAAGCTCACCATTCACCCGCATCCAACGCTGTCGGAGACGGTGATGGAATCGGCTGAGGTGTTCTTCGGGCAGGCCACGCACATCTACCGGCCGAAGAAGAAGTAGGCGCGGGCGCTACTTGCCCAGTGGCACGCGGCGGCGCAGCTCGTCGAGGAAGTTCTGCAGGAACACGACGTGGTGCTCCGCCTTGGGCGCTTCCGCACTCTCGACCGGCGTCACCACCAGCACGCGCTTGCCGTCGGGCGCCAGATCCCACGCCGCGCCCTCGGGCACACCCAGTGCCTGGGTCCACACCCTGGGCTTCTCGGCCACGAGCGTGCCGCCCATCGCGGTGTACCCGACGGCCATGATCTGGTCGCCCGATCGGTAGAGCAACTCGCGGCCGTTCCGCGACCAACGCGGCTGCAGGCCACCGCTGTTCGAGATTTGCCACTTGCCGCCCTCTCCGGAAGATGGCGGCGGAAACGCGCGGACGTACACCTCATTCGTCCCTGATTCGCTCGAGCTGTATGCCAGCCATCGCCCGTCGGGCGAGAAGGCCGTAGTGATGTCTCTTAAACTGCGGATTGTGAGAAATGGCTCCGGCGTTCCAGCGTTCAACTGGCCACCTTGATCCGCAAGCGGCAGAGTCCAGAGCTGTGCCCTCGGCGAGAAGTCGAAATACGCCAGGCGCTTGCCATCCGGCGTGAACGACGAGGCGTACTGCACGTTAATACTGTCTTGCGTGAGCGCCTTCGGCGGGCTGGCGCCATCCGCGCGCGCCTGGAACAGGCCGCCGGGAAAGCGGGAGAACACGACGTAGTGTCCGTCCGGGCTCCACACTGGGCGGGAGTACGTCCCGCCGCCGAAGGTCAGCCGCGTCATCCCGTCGCGCTGCAGGTCGTAGACCCACACGTCCCGTCCGCCACTATCTTGCACCGTCAGCGCCACCCGCGCGCCGTCCGGAGACAGGCGGAGGTCCTGATAGCCGCCGGGCTTGGCCAGCAGCGGCTCTCTCTTACCAGCGGGATCGATCCATTGCAGCGTCGTGTCAGCAGACGCGACGACGCCGGCCCGGCGGTAGACCAGCGTACCGGTGGATGTGACGCTGAAGTGGGCGGACCCAGTGCTGCTGTCATTCGCGACATCGTCCAGCACTGGGACGGCCGTGCCGCGCGTCTCCAGCGTCTCCAGGCCGAACGGGATCGCGAACAGCGTCGTCCGGTTGTTGTAGACGAGGTAACCGGCCCCGCTCGACACGGCCAGATAACGCGGGGAGTGGCCGCGGGCCACGGTCTTCCTGCCGCGATCGGCGAGCGTGAGAACCTCGATTGTGTTCCGAGCGACGTCGGTGGCATACGCACTCACAAACAGGATCGCTTTGCCACCTGGCAGTATCGTCGGTAGAACAAGAGCGAAGTCGCCGTCGCCACGCGGCACGATGGTCTCGGGAGGGCCGCCATCAGGCGGAATCCGCAGCAGGCCTCTTGCCAGGGCATCGCTCGCGATGATGCTGCCGTCCTCGGCCCAACTCCCATTGCCGAAGCTGGCTATGTCCCCGAGGAGCGGGACCACGGCGCCGCCTTCCACCGAGATCTTGCGCACGGTGCCACCGGAGAAGAATCCGATCCACTGCCCGTCAGGCGAGAAGAACGGATAGGTGGCGCGCTCGGTGCCCGGTAGTTCGGTGGCCTTCGGTTGGTCGAGACGACGGGTGAAGAGCTTGGTCGGCGTACCAGAGACGTAGACCAGCCGCGTGCCATCGGGGGAGACGATGACGCTGTTGCCCCCGGCGACGGTTGGGGGCAGCGACACGTCCGGGCCCAGATCGACATCCAGACGGATCAGTGGACGATCCGCTGCTGTGTCCGCGCGCCACGGCGCCCACATGCTGAGCCACGCGACCGCGAACGCCGTCGTCGACACGGCCAGCGCCCCGGGCAGCGCGCGAGTCCACCTGGAGCGCGCCGCACGCGCGGGCGACTGAACGACGGTGGTCGCCGACGTGGCACCAGATTCGGCCTCACTGGGCGCCCCGCTGAGCAGCTCTTCGATCTGCACGCGGGCATCGCCCATGGACTGCAGGCGCGCCTTCGGGTCCTTCTTCAAGCAGCGGGTGAGCAGCCGGCGAAGAACCGCCGGCGTGGCGGCAGGCACGGCACTCCAGTCCGGTTCCTGCATCAGCACCGCCGCCATCGTGATGGAGATGTCGTCGCCGCTGAAGGCCCGGCGTCCGGTCAGCATCTCGAAGAGAACGACACCAAACGCCCAGATGTCCGCGCGCCGATCGACCGTTTTGGCCCGCGCCTGCTCGGGGCTCATGTAGGCGGCCGTGCCCAGGATCATCCCGGCCCGCGTCATGGCTGGGGAGGTGATGGTGGGCGAGTTCATCGCCTCCGGGCTCGACGCAGCGGGCGGATCGAGCGCTTTGGCCAAGCCGAAGTCCAAGACCTTCACCGTGCCGTCCGCACGCACCTTGATGTTGGCGGGCTTCAGATCGCGATGGACGATGCCCTGCTCGTGCGCGGCCTCGAGCGCCTCGGCGATCTGTTTCGCGATCGGCAGCGCCTCGTCGAGTGGAATCGCACCGCGGGCGATGCGCTGCGACAGATCGTCCCCCTCGACCAGTTCCATCACCAGCGCCAAGGTGCCAGCCTGCCCTGAGCCTGTCGAAGGGCCACTTTCCTCGAGCCCGTAGATGGCGGCGATGTTGGGATGGTTCAGCGAGGCGAGCGTCTTGGCCTCCCGCGTAAATCGCGCCAGCCGATCGACGTCGTGCGCGAACGCCTCGGGCAAGACCTTGATGGCCACATCGCGATCGAGCTTCGTGTCGCGCGCGCGGAAGACCTGCCCCATCCCGCCCTCACCGAGCAGCGCGGTGATCTGATAGACGCCGAGACGGGTGCCAGGGGTGAGGCTCATGCGTGGCGAATCTTATCCCGGTTCGATCCCTTGCCATGCCGCACCTCCGGCAGACTGGCAGTTTCTGCGGCATGAGCGTCCGGAACCGGCGATTCACGCCTGATCCAGCGTGGCACGGCGCTCGCAGGTGTGACCCTCGTGGACGGAGGTAGAATCCGGCCGTGGACCCGGAGGACGCAATGCCGACGACTTCTCACGACGCGCGCCTTACGTACGAGGACTTCCTTCTGTTCCCAGACGACGGTCTGCGGCACGAGATCATCGATGGGGCCCACTACGTGACGCCCTCGCCGAACCAGCGTCATCAGGAACTGGTCGGGCGTCTCTATCTGTCGCTGAGCGTTCTCCTGGAGGATCGACCGGACAAGGGGCGCCTGTTCCTGTCTCCCTTCGATGTCGTGTTCTCGTTCCACGACGTGGTCGAGCCCGACCTGGTGTTTGTCGCGCCGGATCAGCTCGAGATCCTGACCGCCCAGAACATTCAGGGCACACCCGCGCTGGTCGTCGAGATCCTGTCGCCCTCCACCCGCAGGCGCGACCGGGAGGTCAAACGCCTGCTCTACGCGCGCTCCGGCGTGCGGGAGTACTGGCTCGTGGATCCGGACCTGAATGCCGTCACCGTGTACCGGCGCGCCGCCGCCGGCTCGTTTCCGCGGGTGGCGCACTTGACCGCCGACTCTCACGACACGCTCGACACGCCACTCGTGCCAGGGTGGTCAGTGACGCTCGCGCGCTTGTTCCGTTGAAGGTTCCTCTACGCGCGCTACTTCTTCGCGTCCGGATGCGTGCCATTTGATGGCCTAAAGGTAGAGGCTACGCAGACTTGAATCTGGTGGGCGAATCGAGCAGGCCAGGCGTATGGCGTCCGGAGACCACACCGGAAACATCGCAATGCCGCCGGCGCCCAGGGGCCAACTATCTTGTAGGGGCCAATACGGGTGCCGGGAGCCAGGCTCATGCGTGGCGAAATCTTATCGCGGTTCGAAGCGGTCGTCCCGAGGTTCGACAGCCCTCATGTCGCGCTGGCTCTGATCCGCCTGGCGATGTCGGCCCGCTCGGCATCATCGAAATCGTTCCCATAGGTGCGCTCGAAAATCTGCACGCGAAGCTCGCTGTCGGTGATGTCTGGGTGATGAGCACGGATGTCGGCGGTCATCAGCGCTCGGGCCATGTCGAACATCTCGAACGCCATCATGGCCCGCTCTCCCTCAGAGCGTTTCATGAGGAGCGCGGTGAACTCCGCCACGACCTCTGGCGGCGTGTCGTTCATCGGCGCGCCTCGCTGAGCAGGTCGAGGAGCCCAAGCCCCTCGGCCTGCGCGTCAACATACGGCCAGTCCAACGAGGGCTGCGACGTGATGACGTTCCGTACGTCCCGCAGCTGCAGCTCTGACCGGCTGCTCCGTGCCCAATCGAGCTTCGACAGGATCAGGTCCTCGGCGGACACGACCCACATCCGGACGTCGTCGATGTCGGCGCTACGCCGGCGGCGGAACTCCTCTTCGCGATAGGCGCCGTCCTTGCGGACGATGAAGTCGACCTTGACCACCGCCGCAGTGTGAATCAGGTTGAAGATCGACTTGCGCGCGATGGCATCGCGGATCCGCCCAGCATCGCAGTTGAACTCCGCGCCGAACATGTCGACGAGGCGCGCGGCGTCCGAGGGCTGCAACTCGACAACCAGATCGACGTCGCGCGTCATGCGGGGCTGGGCGTAAAGACTGACCGCGACCGACCCGGTCACCATGTAGGCAATGCCAGCGCCTTCCAGCCGCGATGTCACGAGCTTGAGGACCGAGAGTTCATCGTGCATGAACGTACGCTCATGATAGCCTGAGGCTCCAGCGCCGTGTTCGCCAGCTTCCAGCACGTCCCCGTCGTCACTGCCGCCATCTGGGTCGTGGCAGTCACTGCCGCGGGGTGCGCTCGCGGTCCGGACCCACCCGAGGTGGCCTCCTTCGGTGCGCTCGATCCCGCCGTGTCGGTCATCGTGTCGGAACGACTTGCAACGCTGCGCCAGTCACCGACCGACGGCAACAACTGGGGGCGTCTGGCCATGGCGCTCGAAGCCAATGGGCTGACGGCCCAGGCCCGCGACGTGTATGCCACCGCCACGACGATGCCGGCGACGCACGGTCGCTGGTGGTATCACCTGGCGCGGCTGAAGTCGCGCGAGGGCGACACCGAAGCGGCGCTGGCCGGCTTCGACAAGGCCATCGAGTTCTCGCCCGACTACGTGCCGGCGCGCTGGCGTCGCGGGTTGTTGCTGTTCGATCGGGGCGACCTCGACGGCGCCGAAGCCGCCTTCAGGGTCGCGGTGAATCTGGCGCCGCACGATTCGGCCGGCGCCACAGGACTGGCGCGCGTGCAGATGGTAAAGGGGCAGCATGCCGACGCCGCGGCGGCATTGGAGGCGCTGCTCGATCGCGCGCCCACCGACCGCTACGCCTATCAGGTGCTCGCCACCGCGTATCGCGTGCTTGGGCGCGAACGCGAGGCCGCGGATGCGGCGGCGGCGGGCGCATCAGGCGAGCCGATGTGGGCCGACGCGTGGCTGGACGAAGTGGGCGTCTACCGGCGCGGCTTCGCGGCCATGTTGAAGGACGCCACGGCGCTCAGTGTCGAGGGCCGGTATCCCGAGTCGATTGCCCTGCTCGAACGCCTGCGCGCGGATCGTCCCAACGACCGCGAGCTGCTGACCTATCTCGGAGGCGTTTACGCCACGGCCGGCCGCACCGACGACGCGCGGCGGATCCTCGAAAGCGTGCTGAAGGCGTCGCCAGACGACTTCGACGCCACCATGCACCTGGCGACGGCGCATCTCTTTGCCGGGGCCTACGACCAGGCCGATCGGCTCGTGGAACGCGCCCAGGCACTTCGCGCGGGCGACGGCGACGCGGTGCGGCTACGCGGGGTCGTGGCGTGGCGGCGCACGCGGCTCGACGACGCGGAACGGTGGCTCGCCGCCGCCGCGGCGGCCAATTCCCGCGATGCCAAGGCGCTCGGGTGGCTCGGCATGGTGCGGCAAGAGCGTGGCCACTCAGCCGAGGCGCTGGCTGCATTCCGCGAGGCGCTCGCGCGCGATCCGTTGCTGACAGACGCGCTGGTGGGCGGAGCGTCGGCAGCGGTGACGACCGGAGCGCTCGACGACGCGGCGCGCTGGCTCGCGCGCGCCAAGCGCGTAGCGCCGTCGCACCCGAAGCTGGCCGAGCTCGAGCGTCAACTCGCCGCGAAGGGGAAGTCGTAGTGCGACTGTCGCGGCTGAGGCGAGTGGGCGTCGCCGGTATGCTGGCCCTTGCGCTGGCGGCGTGCGGGCAGGCGCCGTCTGCTCCGGCTCCGGTCGGTGGCGCCACTGGTGCGGGCGGCCCAGCAGCTGCGTCATCGCCCTGGTTCGAGGACGTGGCGCAGGCGTCTGGCCTCGCGTTCACGCACCGGTCGGGGCACGTTGGGTCCACCTATCGACTGCCAGAGATCATGGGCGGCGGGGCGGCCCTTTTCGACATGGACGGCGACGGCGATCTCGACGCGTTGCTCGTGCAGAGCGGCGTGCTCGGCGGCGCGGACGCCGGGACCCGGCATCGCCTGTTTCGCAACGACGGTCGCGGACACTTCGACGACGCCACGGCGGGCAGCGGCGTGGACGTGCCCGGGTACGGCATGGGTGTGGCCACGGGCGACTACGACGCCGACGGCGACGTCGATCTTTATGTCACGAACCTCGGTGCCAACGTGCTGCTCCAGAACGACGGCCGCGGACGATTCACGGACGTGACGGCCAAGGCGCGTGTGGCCGGCAGCAACTGGAGTACGAGTGCCACGTTCTTTGACGCCGACGAGGACGGCGACCTGGATCTCTTCGTCACGCGGTATTTCGCCTGGGCACCGGACCGCGAGCACCAGTGCTTCAGCCTCACCGGAGTCGTGGACTTCTGCGCGCCGAAGAACTACGACGCGCCGTCGAGTGATCTCTTCTTCCGCAACGCCGGCAACGGCACCTTCACCGACGAGTCGGTGACGGCTGGACTCGGCACCGCGCGCGGCAATGGCCTGGGTGTACTGGCCGACGACGTGAACGGCGATGGCCGCGTCGACGTGTTCGTGGCCAATGACGGCACCCCGAATCACCTGTGGATCAATCAGGGCGAGGGCCGGTTCCAGGACTCGGCGCTGCCGATGGGCGTGGCCATCGATCAGGACGGCACGCCCAAGGCTGGCATGGGCGTTCACGCGGCCGACGTCGACGACGATGGCGACAACGACCTGCTGGTGATGAACCTCGACACCGAGTCGGATTCCTACTTCCGAAATGACGGATCGTACTTCGTCGACGCCACGAGCATGGTGGGCCTGCGCGTGGCCAGCCGGCGTTTCACGCGGTTCGGCATGGCCTTGGTCGACTTCGACAACGACGGACGGCTCGACCTCTACGAGGCCAACGGGCGCGTAGGGCTGCAAGGCGAGACATTCGCAAGCGATCCGTATGCCGAACCGAATCTGCTGTTTCGTGGCGTTCCCGGGCCGAAGTTCGAGGAGGTGCAGCCGCGCGGGGGCACCGGCGCTCCCCTTATCGCCGCGAGCCGGGCCGCGGCGTTTGGCGACATCGACAACGATGGCGGCGTGGACGTCCTGGTCGCCAATCGCGACGGCTCGCCGTACCTGCTCAGAAACATCGTGCCGTCACGCGGGCACTGGGCGCAGTTTGTCGTGCGCAACCGCACAGGCAGTGACGCGCTCGGCGCGGTGCTGACGGTGCGCGCGGGCGGCCGCGCGTGGCGCCGGGATGTGCGCACGGGCTACAGCTATCTCGCCGCAAACGATCCGCGGGTGCACGTGGGCCTTGGCGATGCCGCCGCGGTCGACCACGTCGACGTGCGCTGGCCGGGCGGCCGCACGGAGCGATTCGGGCCATTCCCGGCCGACCGCATCCACACGGTCGTGGAGGGCGCAGGCGCGCCCGTACCCGCGGCCGCCAGCCGCTAGTCCCTAGTCCCTAGTTCTTAGTCACTGCGCCTCGGTGATCGTCGTTGTCTGATTGAGCGCGATGCCCGACAGCGCCTGCACCGCGCCGCTCGGCCAGGTGATGCGCACCGCAGTCGGCGCCTCGCCGGGCCCGAAGCCGAAGGTCAGCGTGCGCTCTGACTGCGACAGGTAGCCGTGCGTTGGCGACACCAGCCGTCGCTGCGTGCGTGTGCCGCTCACCACCTCCACCCGCGCGCCCACGGCGTCGTGGGTGCTGGCGGTGCCCACGAGTAGCAGCCGCGCCCACCGGCCGCCCTCAGCGTCGTTGCGCAGCAGCCGTACCGGTCCACTGACTGGTACGAGCAGCAGGTCGAGATCGCCGTCGCCGTCAATGTCGCCGTAGGCGCCGCCGCGTCCGACAATCGGTGACGAGAGCGCGCCGGCGTCGGCGACAGGCACGAAGGTGGCCGGAGCATCCGGGCCCGCATTCCAATAGAGCTTCGCCGGCTGGGCATGTTGCTGGCTGGCTTGCACGAGTGCAATCTGATCTTCGACATGCCCGTTGATCGTGAGCAGATCGAGCCGGCCATCCAGGTCGTAGTCGAAGAAGAGCACGCCGAAGGTGAGCGATGCGCGGCTCGGGGCGCCGAGACCTGACGCGATCGATTCGTCCACGAACTGTCCGGACCCCGGCTGCTTCACGTAGAAAGCCGTCATCTCGTTGGCGAAGTTGCCGATGGCCACGGCCGGCGCGCCGTCGCCCCGCACGTCGGCGGCGTCGATGCCCATGCCCGATCGCGCATTGCCGTAGCTGTCGTAGGCCAGGCCGAGCGTGGTGCCGACTTCTTCGAAGGTGCCGTCGCAGCGGTTCCTGAACGCGAAGTTCCGCACCGTGTCGTTGGCCACGACGAGATCGATACAGGCGTCGTCATCGAGGGCCACGAGCGCCACGCCGAGCGCCTTGGCGGCCGGCTGCTTCGTGACGGGATCCGTGATCACGAGTCCGGCTGCGGCGGCGCGCTCTACGAAGCGTCCGTCACCCTGGTTCACGTAGAACGCCGGCGCCGTGCCGGCAAAGTTGCGCGGCGGGCCGTAGGCGCGGCCGATACCGGCGAGGCTGAACGCCTGCGCCAGGTCGAGGGCACGCGACCAGCGCACGTAACGGCACACGAAGAGGTCGAGGTCGCCGTCATTGTCGGCATCGAACCAGTTTGCGCAGGTGCTCCAGTCGTCGGCACCGCCGCCGACGCCTGCACTCGCGGTGACGTCGTGGAAGCGGCCGCCCACGTTCTTGAGCAATGTGTTCTTCCCGACGGCCGTGAGGTACAGGTCGGTCCAGCCGTCGTTGTCGAAATCGCCGGCCGCGACTCCCATGCCGTAGCGCTGCACGGTGAGTCCCATGCTGGCGGTGGCGTCGGTGAAGTGGCCACGGCCGTCGTTGGCAAAGACTGAGAGGGTCGAGCGCGTGGCCGGGGCCGTGGGCGCTGCGGCCTCGACCGAGGCGCCACGGCGCGACCATGGCCATGCTCGTCCGTTCACGAGCACCAGGTCGAGGTCGCCGTCGTTGTCGAGGTCGGCAAAGGCACCGCCTCCGCCCGAGGTTTCCGGTAACAGCTTCTCACCGGCCGCGCCGTTCACCCGCGCGAACGCGCCCAGGCCTGACTCGGCGGTGATGTCGACGAAGCGCCCTGGCGGCGCTGTGGCCGTCGCGCGCTCGGTGGCGACGGGGCCCGACGTCACATGGGCATCGGGCCTGGTCGAGCGCCAGACGACGCCGGCGGTCACGAGCAGAGCCACCGCGACGCCGGCCAGGCCAAGTCGAGAGGAGCGCGAATCGGTAACAGGCATCAGGGCAGACGAGGTCAACGGGGTGGTGGGACAGGCGCCCTCGCGGCAGGCTCGGCGGCGCGCGTCAGATCGTAGATCACGACCGACTGGGCCGCGTGATTGGCGGCAGCGTTGCCGGCGCGGTGCATCGCCATGACGCGGCTGCGCGACTGCTCGTCGGCGGTGTAGCGCAGATGCGCGTCCCGGTGGGTGGCCGCTCGCGCCGCATCGCCAAGCTCCCCGTGGATGAGGTTCAGGGCGTAGTGCGCGGTGACGTTCTCGTCGTCGATGGCCAGCGTGCGGTCAAACGCCGCAGCGGCTTGGCGCAAGCGGTCAGCACGGGCTCCCGCGCGGGCCGTGCCCCGCTCCTGCTTGGCGCGCTCGAACAGCGCCTGCCCCAGTTCGTTCAGCACCTCGTAGTCGCGGCTGAAGTCGAAACCTCGCGCCGTGAGCGCGGGCGAGGTGGCGTCGAGCGCGGCCGCGAAGTTGGCGATGGCTTCATCCAGATGGCCGTTCTCTTTGTTCACGAGTCCGTTCATCCACGCCACCGTCCACGGCGCGGCGCCGGCCGTGGTGGCGCGCCGCAGCGCCTGGGCGGCCTCGTCGAGCCGGCCTTCCTTGTGGTACACGCGAGCGAGATTCAGTGGACCTTCGGGCCGCCCCAGGCGTTCCACTTCCGCGAACGCTGCTTCCGCCTGCCGCAGCTCACCCTTGTCGCTGCCGGCGTTGCCTTCGAGCAGCAGGCCGATACCGTAGTCGTTCCAGCGTTCCCACGCAGGCTGCGCGGACGCGGCCGAGGGCGTTCCCGCTTCGGGCAGCACCCGCGTGCCGGACGCGATGGTCGTCACCGGCAGGTCCATGCGGTAGTTGTCGCCCTTCGCGAACCGCATCATCGTGAGGTCGAACTTCCGGTAGAGCAAGCGCGCCTCGATGGTAATGGGGCCCGCGCCGGTCTTTGGCACGTCGAAGGCGTAGTGCACCACCTGCGCGGCGCCCGGCGGGATCTGCTTGTCGTAGAGCGGCACGTAGATGTCCTGCACGTTGCGGCGGTCCACTTTGCGGCCCTGGCGGTCGAGCATGTAGATGTTGGCGAAGTGCGACCACGGGTCCACACGGCCGTCGGGCCCGATGGCCCCGCTTTCGCCAATCACCCTGTCGCCGCGCTTCACGGTGACTTGGACCCACACCTCGTTCGAGTCGGCCGTGCCTTGCGTGAAATGGTGGCCTACCTTGCGCGTGCGCAGCACAAGTTCGGCGAGATATCGCGTGCCGGGCGTGAGGGCCGGCGTGGCGCCGTCAAGCGGGCCAATCAGGTGTCCGGAGACCGTGCCGCCTTCGCGCAGGCCGAAGACGTCGAGCGTGACGACCTGGTCGAGGAAGGCTTGCTGCGCCTTCACCGTCTCGGGATCGCCACGCAGATACGGGATGGCGGTGTTGGCGCCGGTGAAACGATGGTCGTGAATGGTGAGCGCGCCGCTTGCGTCGAAACCCTGCGCCCCGAAATCGCCCGACCGGCGCAGGGGCATGTGACAGCCGGCGCAGCGCGACTCGGCCTTGGGCGGATAGTAGAAGCTGCGGGCGCCACGGCCCGACACGCCGCTCAGGATGAAACTGTCGTAGTGGTTCTGCCCCCGCAGAAAGTCCTTGTAGTTGTTGAGCGCGCCGGGGATGTGGACTTTGTGGCAGGTCGAGCAGAACTCAGGGGTGCGATGCAGCGGCTTCAGGAACGTGGCCTTGTGGAAGTCTGGCTTGGCCTTGATGAGCTGCTGGCTGAGCGCGCGCAGCATCGCGTTGTCGCTGAAGGCAAACGGGTAGTGACGCGGCTCGGCAATGGTGTAGTCGGCGTTGCCTCGGGTACTGTTCACACGTTCGATGGAGTGGCACGACGTGCAGGTGATGCCCGCCTGCGAGGTGGGATCCTGTTCGGTATCGAAGTCGGCCCGCCCGAATGCGCCTGAGAAGAGCGGCACTGGATCGTGGCAACCCGCGCACCAGCGGCTGGCATCGACGTTGCCGTCGCGCGCCAGCGTTACCTTGCGGGTCTCCTTCACGCTGGCGGCGTAGACGGGGTTATTGAACGAGCTGAACCGGTGCGCGCTCGACAGCCATCCCTGATGCGAGTCAGCGTGGCACTCGGCACAGTAGGTGTTGTCCATCAGCGCGCTGGCTGGGATGGTGCGGCCAGTGACCGTGCGGGCCAGCGACGGCCCAAAGGTTTCGGGTGAGCCGGTCAGATCCGGCTGACGGCTCAGGCGCACGTCCGCCACGGCCGTGATCAGCACGGCCAGGGTGGTGACCGCCGCCCAGCCCCACGCGGCTTGCGCGCGCAGCGGGCGGCCGCGGCGACGGTGCTGCAGAAAGGCCCACGTCGTGGCAAACGGCACGGCCACATGCAGCCAGTAGGCGGCCGTGCGCGCGGCCGGCTGACGCAGCTCGATGCCGGCAACGCGCATCAGGGCAAGGCCGGTGATGAGCACCAGGGCCGCGAGTGCCGCCAGCAGATAGCCCACGCGCGCAGCTCGGCGATTGGGATGCGTCCGCGCGGCCAGCGGGTGGGCCACGGCGAAGACCAGGAACGGCACCACGACCAGCAGGCCCGCGGCCAGGTGCGCAAGCACCGCCCACTGGTAGACGTAGCCTTGGAGGCTGGCGCCACCGGCCCATTCCGCCGCAGTGACGCCACCGAGATAGGCGGCCGTGGCCGTGAGCAGTGCCACGCACGCATACACGCCATTCAGCAGCCAGCGCGTACCTGGGCCAACGACGGAATAGCGCGTGCTGGCGGGCAACGTCATCGGTTGCGGCGGGCGTGGTGATCGAAGTTCATGGCTGCGGCACGGTCGCGGCGCGGACCCTCGCTGCCGCCGTTAGCGCGCTGCAGCCAGCGACGCGGCGTCGGCTTGTTCGTGGGCGTGATACGAGCTGCGCACCAGGGGACCGGCTTCGACGTGCGCGAAGCCCAGGCCGAGTGCGATGCGTTTGAGTTCGCGGAATTCGTCCGGGTGGTAGTAGCGCGTCATCGGCGCGTGGTCGGTCGACGGGCGCAAATACTGGCCGATCGTGAGGATGGCCACGCCCACCTCACGCAGGTCCTTGAACACCTGCACGAGTTCGTCGTGCTCCTCACCCAAGCCCACCATCAGGCCAGTCTTGGTCGGGATGCCCGGTGCGTAGCGTCGCGCGCGGTCCAGCAGTTCGAGACAGCGCGTGTACTTTCCGCCCGACCGGGCCATGCGGTAGAGACGCGGGACCGTCTCGGTGTTGTGATTCAGGATGTCGGGCCGCGCGTCGAGCACCGACTGCAAGGCGGCCGCCTCGCCCTTGAAGTCGGGAATCAGTACCTCCACCCGGCACGCGGGCACCCGCGCCTTGATCTGGCGAATCGTGTCCGCGAAGATCGACGCGCCACAGTCGGGCAGGTCGTCGCGGTCCACCGAGGTGATCACCGCGTACTGCAGCGCCATCGCCTGCACGGCCTCGGCCACCCGCGCCGGTTCGTGCACGTCGAGCGCCTCTGGACGCCCGTGCTTCACCGCGCAGTACGCGCACGCGCGCGTGCAGACATCGCCCAGAATCATGAACGTGGCCGTGCCGTGGTGCCAGCACTCGCCGATGTTCGGGCAGTGGGCATCTTCGCAGACCGTGTTCAGCTTCAGGTCGCGCATGATGCCCTTGAGCCGCAGGTAGTTCTCCGAGCCCGGGGCGCGCACCTTCAGCCAGTCTGGTTTCGGCTCGCGCGGACGGACGAAATGGAGTGGGGCTTCCACCGTTCTAGTGTAACGGACGCGGGGAGCCGGGGCCAGGGACCGGCGCCGCGGCGCGGAGGGCGCGGGTACCCGGAGTGGGTGCGTCCGGGGCGATGGCATACTGAGCCGCATGACGACCGGACGTCTCGCCATCACCTGGTTGGGCCACAGCGCCTTCTCACTGCGCACGCCCGGGGGGAAGACGGTGCTCTTCGACCCGTGGTACACCGGCAATCCGAGCTTCCCGGCGGGCCGGGAACCGAAGGCCGCTGACCTGATTCTCGTGTCGCACGGTCACAGCGACCATATCGGCGACACGGTGGCCACGGCCAGGCGCACAGGCGCCACCGTGGTCGCCATCGACGAGGTCACCTCGTGGCTCGGCAGGAAAGGCGTGACGCACCTGGAGCCCATGAACAAAGGCGGCACCATCCACGCGCACGGCGTGCGGGTCACGATGACCGACGCGCGCCACAGCAGCAGTGGCACTGACCTTGTCTGTCTGGGGGAGCCCGCCGGGTTCGTCGTGGGGCTCGAGAACGGGCAGACGATCTACTTTGCCGGCGACACGTCGCTCTTTGGCGACATGAAGGTCATCGCCGAACTGTACCGGCCCGAGATCGCCTTCCTGCCAATTGGCGATCGCTTCACCATGGGCCCGGACACGGCGGCGCTAGCCGCGAAGTGGCTCGGCGTCAAGCAGGTCGTGCCGATGCACTGGGGCACGTTCCCGCTGCTCACCGGCACGCCCGGGATGCTGAAGACGCACCTGACTGGCAGCGGCATCGAAGTGCTGGACCTGCAGCCAGGCGACACCGCGGAGTAGGCCTTGCGATGGTTGCGGTGAGGCCGCGGGCCGTCAGAGCGTGTCGGGCAGCCGACCGCGCATGAGTCCGCCGACCAGATAGTCGGCAAACGCGCGGCCGATCTCGTCGGAGCTCATCGCGCCGGCCGGATCGAACCACTTGGCGATCCAGTTCACCGCGCCCATGACGGCAAACGCCACCATCTTGGGATCGCCGGGCCTGAAGACGCCCTGGTCCACGCCGTCCTGAATGATGGCGCGCAATCCGAGGTCGAACGCGTCGCGGCGTGCGACCACCTTGCGCAGCAGCGGCGGCGACAGCGCCTCCAGATCCAGCGTGAGCGCCGTGCCTTGCAGCTCGTCGAGAATGAGGTGCACGATCGCCAGCACGAGCGTGCGCAGCTTCACGTCTGGCGTCGACGGCGAGGCCTGCACGTCATTCAGCAGGGCAAGCAGCACGTCGAGCGAGTACTCGTGGCAGGCAAAGAGGATCTCTTCTTTGTTGCGGAAGTAGTAGTAGAGGTTGCCCTTCGTCATCTCCAGGGCGCTGGCGATTTCGTCGACGCTGGCACCGTGATAGCCGCGCCGGCGAAATGCTGCCGCAGCGCTCTTGAGGATGCCGATGCGCCGGTCGGCGCTGGCCAGGGTGCTGGCGACGGGTGGCATGGGGCGGAGGGGGCGCATCGGGGCCCGCGACCCTGCCACTGTAACACGGAGTTGAACGACCGTTCAAAACCGTAACCGCCTGGACCGACCTGCTGGCCACGGCGGTGTCGTCTACTGAATCGTGATCGAGCCAATCAGCCCGTTGTTGCTGGGCTCGTTGTGATCGTGAAACCCGCAGCGGCGCACGGTGTTCAGGTTACCGGTCGTCCGCGTCTGGCCGGCCTGCAGGAAGCCCACTTGGTTGATTTCCGGGCAATCCTCGTGGCTCGGGTGCGGATCCGAGCTCATGTCGTGCGGGCGATTGTGGTTGTTCACAAACGTCACGCGCGAGCCCGGGGCCACGGTGATACTGGCGGGGCTGACGCGGCCATCGGTGCCGATGGTGATGGTGGTGGTGGCCGTGCCGCCGCCGCTACCGCCGCCACCTGTGCCGCCCCCGGAGGTGCCGCCGCCGCTCGGCGCGGTCGGGCCGTCGCTGCCGCCGCATGCGGCTGCGCTCAGCGCCGCCCACACCACCGAGATCGCCAGTAGACGTCGCATCGGATCGCTCCTCATGACAGTGTAGACCGGCCGCGTCGCGTCGGGGTTACACGCGGCTCAAACGAACGACGGGCCGTCGCGCCCGCAGGCGAACGGCCCGTCGTTCCCGTCTCAGCCGGTGCGACTCAGTAGAACTTGCGCGAGATGTTGAAGCCCAGGTACCAGTCGCTGGTCCCGCCGCGCGCCATCTGCCCGAAGGTGGTGCCGAAGGCATTGCCGAAGTTGATCTGGAAGCTGTGGCCACCGGCACGCTTTTCGATGCCGAAGCCCATCTGATGGTCGCCGGGGTCGAAGCCGTTCACGCGCGGAGTGATTTCGAACACGCCGTAGACGGTCGGCCGCAGGCGCACCCGCGCACCAAGTCCCACCATGATCGAGTTGTTGTCGTCGACCAGTTCCCCCGGCAGGGGATTGGTGTTGTTGACCCAGAAGGGCTCAGCGTAGATGGCGGCGCGGTCGCCGATCTCGCGCGACACGATCAAGCCAAGGCCTGGCGAGTAGCTATCGCGGAAGTTGTTCGTGCCCTCCGCGCTGCCAAAGACGTTGATGGATACTGGGAAGTTCGCATCTTGGGCCTTGACCTCGCGCTGCAGCAGGAACTGGACGGTGCGGTCGTTGGTGCGATGCACCGCCAACTGTGTGGCCTTGAACAGGCCGTAGCGGTATTCGAAGCCAATGACCGCGCCGCTGTCGAAGCCGAAGCCGTCC
>JANMDX010000102.1:0-51562 GCA_031376505.1 Acidobacteriota bacterium | reverse complement strand
GAGCGCTCGCCGCCTGGTCAGATGAGCCAGTTCGGCCAGTTTTCTCGCTATTTCGAGAGACACGGGCTGTTACCCAGTCCCGGGTCAGCCGATAGCCCGAAGGTAGTGGTCTTGCCAGGGCGGCTCTTGTGGCAAAATCGTGCAAAATCTGGGCGCGGCATCCCCGCGCGAAGGAGACATCGATGGTCCGCTTTGGTCGATTGACAGCCGTGTTCCTCATGCTTGCCGTGGCCCTCGTGGGCGCGCCGTCCAGCGTGTTTGCTCAAGCGAAGATCCGGATCGCGGTCTCGAACTTCGAGAACAACAGCACATGGTCCTGGTGGGGTAACAATCTGGGCGCGGCGGCGGCCGATGAACTGGCCACGCAGCTCGTGCAGACCGGCAAGTACACCGTGATTGAACGTGCGCAGCTCGACGCGATTCTTCGCGAGCAGAACCTCGGCGCGAGCGGCGCCGTCACGGCCGCCACGGCGGCCAAGGTGGGTAAGTTGCTCGGCGTGCAGCTGATGCTCACGGGTTCGATCACCGCTTTTTCCATCAAGCGGACGTCCATTGGTCTGCGTGGCATCGGCGGCAGTTACTCCAACGCCGAGAGCAAAGTCGACGCGCGCCTCGTCAACACCGAAACGGGCGAGATCATGGTCGTGGCCGTCGGCCAAGGCAACAAGCGCATGGGCGGCGGCTACTTCAAAGGCGTGAGTGCCGAGCAGACCTTTGACCAGGGCGCGGCCCAGGAAGCGCTGAGGCCGGCGATCGAGCAGGTGGTGCTCAAGCTCAGCGAGCAGACCTCGTCGTTGCAGTCGATGACGCCGGCGGCGCCGGAAGGCCAGATCGTCAGCACGCGGGCCGGGTCGTACTACATCAACCGTGGCGCGGGCGCCGGCATCAAGGTAGGGCAGAAGTTCAACGTGCACCACGTCGTAGACGAAATCAAGGACGCGGACGGCAAGTTGCTCGACAAGGTGATTGAGCAGACGGGCGTGCTCGAAGTCACGCAGGTGCTGGCGAATTCGTCCGTCTGCAAGCTGGTGAGCGGCAAGGCCGCGGTCAACGACGCGGTCAAGTAGGCGGCGGCATTGCCCGCAATTGCGACACACGGCGGCTGGGCGCCGCCGTTTGTCGTGTACGGGCGGGCTATAATTGCCCGTTTCCGTTCGGTCACAAGGAGCCTCACGTGAAGAAGATCACGGTCAAGAACCCGGTCGTCGAGATGGACGGCGACGAGATGACGCGCATCATCTGGCAGAAGATCCGCGAGACGCTGATCCTGCCGTATCTCGACATCGACCTGAAGTACTACGACTTGGGCATCGAGGCGCGCGACCGGACCGGTGACCAGATCACCATCGACTCGGCCAACGCCACCAGGCAGTACGGCGTCGCGGTCAAGTGCGCCACGATTACGCCGGATGAGGCGCGCGTCAAGGAGTTCAACCTCAAACAGATGTGGCGGTCGCCGAACGGCACGATCCGGAACATCCTGGACGGCACGATCTTCCGCGAGCCGATCGTCTGCACGAACGTGCCGCGTCTCGTGCCGCACTGGGACAAGCCGGTAGTCGTCGCCCGTCACGGCTTCGGCGACCAGTATCGCGCGCAGGACTTCCACTTTCCCGGTGCCGGCACGATCACGCTGAGCTGGACGCCCGAGGGCGGCGGCGAAGGCATCTCGCGCGAGGTGATGAAGACCAAGGGGAGCGGCGTGGCGCTGGGGATGTTCAACCTCGACGCGTCCATCGAAGGCTTTGCCCGGGCGTGCTTCACCTACGGCCTTGGCCGCCACTACCCGGTCTACCTCTCCACGAAGAACACGATCCTGAAGGTCTACGACGGCGCGTTCAAGAACACCTTTCAGCGCGTGTTCGATGCCGAGTTCAAGCCCGCGTTCGATGCGGCGGGGCTCGTCTACGAACACCGTCTCATCGACGACATGGTCGCCGCGAACATGAAGTGGAGCGGCGGGTATCTCTGGGCCTGCAAGAACTACGACGGCGACGTGCAGTCGGATACCGTGGCGCAGGGCTATGGCTCGCTCGGTCTCATGACCTCGGTGCTCATGTCGCCCGACGGCAAGACCGTGGAAGCCGAGGCCGCACACGGCACGGTGACGCGGCACTACCGCATGCACCAGCAGGGCAAGCCCACGTCCACCAATCCGGTGGCGTCGATCTATGCGTGGACGCGCGGGCTGTACTATCGCGGCCTGTTCGACGGCACGCCCGACGTGGTCACGTTTGCCGAGACGCTGGAGCAGGTGTGTGTGGACGTCGTCGAGTCTGGCCGCATGACCAAGGACCTGGCGATCCTGATTCGCGCCGACCACCACTACCTGACGACGGAAGAGTTCCTGCAGGCAATAGACAGCGAACTGACAGCGCGGATGAGCGCGTGAGCGCCCGCCGCGCGGAAGGACCGACCATGAGACGTATCGCGACGGTGGTGGCTGGCCTGATGCTCGGGCTTGGCGTGATGCAGGCGCAGTCCGGTACGAGCGTTCTGTTTGTCGGCAACAGCTTCACGTTCGGATCCGGGTCGGCCGTGCGGTTCTATCGCGCCCAGACGGTGACCGATCTGAACAGCGAAGGCATCGGCGGCGTGCCGGCGCTCTTCAAGTCCTTCACCGACCAGGCGGGCCTCGCCTACGACGTGTCTCTCGAGACGCGCGGCGGCAGCGGCCTGGACTTCCACCTGGAGAACAAGCTCGGCGTGCTTGGCCGGCGGCCCTGGGACACCGTGGTGATGCACGGACAGAGCACGCTCGATTTCGACAAGCCCGGCGATCCGGCCAAGCTCGTGGCGACCAGCCGGCAGATGGCCGACTTCCTTCGTGCCCGCAATCCCAAGGTCGAGATTCACTTGATGGCCACCTGGTCGCGGGCCGATCAGACCTATCCGGTGAAGGGCGCCTGGGCGGGCAAGCCCATCGAGGCGATGGCGAGCGACGTGCGCGCGGCCAACAACCTGGCCGCGGCCGCGGCCCTAGGCGTCAAATCCGTGATTCCGGTGGGCGAGGCCTGGACGCGCGCCATGCAGACGGGCGTCGCCGATCCCAACCCCTACGACGGCATCGCGCCGGGCAAGGTCAATCTCTGGACCTACGACCACTACCACGCGAGCACCCACGGGTACTACCTCGAGGCGCTGGTCATCTTCGGCCGGCTCACGGGTCGCGATCCGCGATCGCTTGGCGAGAACGAGTGCTCGGGTTACGAACTGGGGCTACCACGGACGGAGGTCAAGGCGCTGCAACAGGTGGCCTTCGACGAGCTCGCGGCAGCGGGGACGGTCGCACCGGCACCACTCGTGCTGCCCAGGCCGGTCGCGCCAGAGCGCTGCGCCCCCGTGCGTTAGGCCGCGGGCCCCGCGGGCGTTCTGGCACCGTTCGAGCCCCGCCACGTAATACAATTCCGGCGTGTCTACAGCCGTCAGCAAGCCTCGCATCTCGCCCACCGCCCAGATCATGATCGGGCTGGTGGTGGGTCTGATCGTCGGGTACGTGATCAGCATCACCAACCCGAAGATCGCCGACATCATCAGGCCCTTCAGCCAGATCTTCATCCGGATGATCCGGATGATCATCGCGCCGCTGCTCTTTGGCACGCTGGTTGCGGGCATTGCCGGCGCGGGCCACTTCAAGGACGTGGGCCGCATGGGCCTGCGCGCGATGATCTACTTCGAGGTGGTCACGACCTTCGCGCTGCTCATCGGCCTGCTCGCGGTGAACGTGCTCAAGCCAGGCGTGGGCATGGTGCTGCCGGCGCCGTCTGGCGCGCCGCCGATCACGGCCACCGCGCAGACGTGGGACCAGATCCTGCTGCACATGGTGCCCACCTCGGTCATCGAGGCGATGGCGACCGGCGACGTGCTGCAGATCGTGGTCTTCAGCATGCTCTTCGCCATTGGCCTCGGCATGGTCGGCGAGAAGGGCAAGCCGATGATCCAGTGGTGCGAGGCCCTCACCGAGACGATGTTCAAGGTCACCAACATCGTGATGCTCTACGCGCCGATTGGCGTCGGCGCGGCCATTGCCTACACCATCGGCTCGAGCGGCCTCAGCGTGCTGTTCAATCTGGCCTATCTGGTGTTCACGCTCTACGTGGCCCTGGCGTTCTTTGCCGTCGCAGTGCTCGTGCCGGTGATGCTGATGTGGCGCATTCCGATTGTGGAGTTCCTGAAGGCCATCAAGGAGCCCGCGCTCATCGCCTTCTCGACGACGTCGAGTGAAGCCGCGCTACCGCGGGCCATGGAGTGCGTGGAGGCGTTCGGCGTGCCCCGCCGGGTCGTGTCGTTCGTGCTGCCGCTCGGCTACAGCTTCAATCTGGATGGCAGCACGCTGTATCTGTCGTTGGCGGCCGTGTTTGTCGCGCAGGCCGCGGGCGTGGACCTCACCATCGGGCAGCAGGTGACGATGCTGCTGACCCTGATGCTCACGAGCAAGGGCGTGGCCGGCGTGCCGCGCGCCTCGCTCGTGATCCTGGCGGCCACACTGGCCAGCTACAACCTGCCGCTCGAAGGCGTCACGCTCATCCTGGGTGTCGACGCGATCATGGACATGGGCCGCACGATGACCAACGTGGTGGGGAACTGCCTGGCGTCGGTGGTCGTGGCCAAGTGGGAGGGCGAGTTCCGCCAGCCGGCCGTGCCGGCGGCGTCGTAGTCATGGCGACCCGCGTTCGTCGCTACGTGGTCGTCGCGGCGGTGCCCGCGTTGCTCTGGCCGGTGGCGTTTCAGGCCGCCGTGCCGCCGCAGCCTGCCGCCAGTACGCCCGTGAGCTGTGACCTGGCGGCGTTGCAGCGCCGCGTGCCCGCCGACACCACCATCACGGCCGCGCGCGTGGTTGAGGCGACGGTCGGACAGCCGCGCCATTGCCTCGTGGACGGCCATGTCACCGTGCCCGGCAACACCGTGAATCTCCGCGTGGCGCTGCCAGATGGCTGGAACGGCACGTTCTACTTTCAGGGCGTTGGCGGTCTCGGCGGCGCGATTGGCCCGCTCGGCGCCGGGCTGGTGCGTGGGTACGCTTCCGCCTCCACCGATACGGGCCACGTGTCGAGCGATCCCACGTGGGGTCAGAGCCGCGCGAAGGAGCTCGACTACGGGCATCGCGGCACGCACGTCACGGCAGTGGCGGCCAAGGCGCTGACCGCGTCGTTCTACGGGCGCCCACTCGCGCACGCCTACTTCAACGGCTGCTCGAATGGCGGTCGCCAGGCGCTGATGGAAGTGCAGCGCTATCCCGGCGACTTCGACGGAGTGATTGCCGGGGATCCCGCCACCGGCACGCCGATGCAAGTCGGCCGCGCGGTGTTCTTCCAGCAGTTGCTCGCCACGCCAGAAAACTACGTGCCGGTTGAGAAAATCGAGCTGTTATCGACCGCCACCCTCGCGGCCTGCGACGGCAAGGATGGTCTCGTCGACGGCCTCATCTCGGATCCGCGGCCGTGCGACTTCGACCCGGCGACGCTGACGTGTGCCGCGGGTGACGGCCCCGAGTGCCTGACGGCCGGACAAGTGCGCACCGTGCAGACGATCTACGCCGGCCTGAAGGACGCGCAGGGGCGCGAGTATGCGGCGCCGTTCCCCAAGGGACACGAAGGCGGACCCACCGGCTGGCGCGGATGGATCACCGGCAATGAGCCGCCCGCGGCGCGGCCAGATGGCACGCTCGAGTTCGTGACGCGCCAGCCGTCAGGCTACGCGCTGGCCGAGTCGAACTTCCGCTTCCTGGCGCTCGAAGACGACGCGCCGGGCTTCTCGTGGCGCGCGTTCCGATTTCCGCAGGATCTGCCGCGCTTGAACACGATGACCGGCATTCTGAGTCCGCTCGACGCCGACCTGCGACCGTTCAAGCAGGCTGGCGGGAAGTTGCTCGTGTATCACGGCTGGTCCGACCCCGGCATCAGCGCCTATGGTACGTTGCACTACATCGACGCGATGACGCGGATCGTGGGCGGGCAGGCCGCGGCCGACGCGTTCACGCGCACCTACTTCGTGCCCGGCATGCATCACTGTTCCGGCGGGCCCGGCGTGGACACGTTCGACATGCTGCCCGTGCTGGAGCAGTGGGTGGAGCACAGCGTCGCGCCGTCGCGGGTCGTCGCCGCGCGCGTGCAGGATGGCAAAGTCGTACGCAGCCGTCCGCTCTGCCCGCACCCGCAGGTGGCCGCATACTCGGGCAGCGGCAGCATCGACGATGCGGTCAGCTTCGTGTGCCGTGCGCCCGCCGTTCGCTGAGACGGGCGCGACCCGTCGTCAGTCGGCGATCGCAAACAGATAGTCGGAGCCGACTCGCGACACCAGGCGGCAGGCCGGGTGTGCGCGCGCCGCCGCCAGCATCGCAGCCGCGCCGTCAGGATAGCGACCGGCGTGGACCACGACATACTGCACGCCGAGCGCGCGCAGCGTCGCCGCCGTGGCCGGAAACCGCCGCGCGATGTCGATCAGATCGGCGTGTCCGGGCGGTTCGCCACGGCCGAAGCCGTTGACGATCGGCCGCCAGTGCGCGGTGGAGTAGTAGAGGTAGTCGCTGTTGCGATACGACTCCGCCGTGCCGCGGTAGTCGGGCAGCGACACGAGCGACCGCGCGGCGAGCACCTCTGGGGTGCGATAGATCGCCGGGACGGCAAACGGCTGCGGTGTGCCGGCGGGGAAGTCCACGACGAACCACTCGCAGAGCATCAGCGGCACGGCGGCCACGAGCACCCGCGTCCACGGCCCGCGCCGACGCAAGAGCGCGCTCGCCCCGATGGCGGCCAGCCCGCCAACACCGAGCGTGACCAGCACCGCAAACCGCGCCGGCGCGCGGAGGCCGCCGATGCCCGGCAGTCCGGACAGCCACCAAAAGGGCGCCAGGGTGGAGCCACCGAGCACGCCCAGGTCCGGGCCCAACGACAGCAGGCATCCGCCGAGCGCCAGCAGGGGGAACACCCAGGCCCGGCGGGGTATGTCGCGCCGTCGCAGCAGCGCCGCCATGCCGATGCCCGCCAGCACGAGCGCGATCCAGCCGAGGAACAGGCTCTGCTCCCCCCAGATCGAGCCGGGCCGGTCGTCGATGTGGGCCAGCCACCACCGCCCGGCGAGGCTGTTGGCCGGGGGCACCCAATACGACGCCAGCGTCGCTGAGCCTGCGGCGGCTTCGGTGCGGCCGGCGTTCAGTCCGGCGTAGTGCCGCGCAAACGGAGACACGGTGATGCCGAGGGCGAGCACGGCTGCCGCCAGGTGCAGGCCTCGCCAGCCCCACAGTTGGCGCGTCCCTGGTCGCGTTGGTCCACGCGCGACGTCGCTCGACGTGGCCAGCAGGACGAGCGCGAGCGCGGCGTTGGCGGTCACGACCATCACGGCGAGGTACCACGACGTCAGCACCAGCTGCCACAGCGTCACGACCCAGGCCGCGAGACGTCCTGCCGACGGCCGGTCGAACCATCGCTCGGCCAGCAGCAACGACGCGGGCAGCCCCCACGCCCAGATGAGTTGCAGGTGGCCGTGGGCATGCAGCATCACGTAGAACGAGAACGTGAACACCAGGCTGCCCATGAACGCCGCTAGATCCTGCGTTACGACGCGACGCAGGTAGGCGAACGAGGCCAGGCCGTTCAGGACGAAGGCCGCCCACCACGTGAGGTTGTAGGCCAACGTGGGTGAGGCACCCGCGAGGGTCCACGGCAGCGTGAAGAGACTGAGGCCGAACGCGTGCTCGTTGTACCGCAGGCTGTCGGGTGCCGGGAAGAACGCGTTGGCGCGAAATAACGGCCAGCCGTCGATGACGGCGTGGTTGTCCCAGGCCAGGATCCAGGTGACGAGCCGCGCATCTCCTTCGTAGCCCGCCGTCGCGAAGTGCCCGTAGTTGACATACGGCCACGTCATCACGAACGTGGCAGACACGTAGGCGGCGATGATCCAGCGCCGCGGCCATCGCCCGCCCGCGCCCCCGCGTGGCCCGGTGGCCCGAGGCTCCGTCGTGGCTTCGGACGCGCCTGGTGGCGGCATGGGACGAGTCCGACGCCGCAGGCTAGAAGCCGAACAGGCGCGTGTATTTCACGATGAACGACCGGCCGAGCAGGTTGTCGTCAAGACGCAGTCCGCGACGCGAGCGCGTCTCCGCCAGCGTATCGCGCTGGTCGTTGTAGACCAGAAACAGTCCGGTGCCGCTGCGGTTGAGCAGCGCCAGGCGGACGTTCGAGTTCACGGTGCTGTTCTGCGCGTTGTATTGCACGAGGGCTCCGAGCGTCGCCAGCGGCGTGAAGGAGTAGCTCAGCTTCATCGGCAGCAGCGTGGTGGTGAAGTTGCCCGAGGGCAGCGTGTAGTCGCCTCGCGTTACCCCGACGTTGGCAGTCAGACGCGCGCCAATGCGTCCCTCCACGTTGACGGCCACCTGCGTGTAGTCACCGTCGTAGAAGCTGCCCCACGTGGGCACCACCGAGAAGTTGAGCGGCGCCGAAGGGTTGCTGAAGTACTCGAGCGACCAGTAGTGCCAGCCGTACAGGCCCGGAGGAATCACCACGCGTTTGCCGTTAGTGCCGTTGTAGATGGTGAACGGCACGATTGGCCTGTCCTGTTCGCGATCCACGCGCGCGCCCCACCGCCCGCCCGAGCGCGGCTGGATTTCCAGGAAGTGGTAGTGGCCGCGCATCGTCTGCACCCTCCCGTCGAGGCCCCAATACCAGTTCTCGAAGATATGCGGCGACAGGCGGCGCAAGTATTTGATCTTCTTGGGCTGATAGTCGAGGAAGGCGCGGTAGGACGCGAAGTGAAACCCACTGGTGCGCGGCTGGTAGCCTACTTCCGGATTGAAGTTATCGCCGACACCGGCGTAGCCGACGTTGGCGTTGAACCAGCCCGGCTTGTTGTAGGTATAGAAGAGGCGTCCGGCTTTGTCGGTACCGCCCTTCTTACCGGGACGGGTGGTGTCGGGGCTCGTCGTGCCGGCAATGAACGCGAAGAGCTTGCCGTTGGTGCTCGTCTGCAGCGCCGTGTCAACCCCATATGAGCGGTTATAATTGCCGGCGCCCGCCGAGGTGCCGACGCCTTCGCGGTTCACGAAGATCGCGCCCACGTTCGAGCGGCCGAACTCGCGCTGCACGCGGCTCACGAAGAAGTTGTTGGCTGGAGCGACGAGCGCGTCGGTGCGCGCGTTGCGCGTTTCGCGCGTCTGCATGTTGAGCACGCCGACGTTGAAGCTGCCGACTTTGCCGCTGACCCGGCCGCCACCGAGAATGGGCGCTTCGGTGCCCGATTCGAAGCCGATGCGGCGAGAGAAGAAGAGGTCGATCTGCTGGGTCGCGCCGAATTGGAAGATCGCGGAGTTCTCGAGAAAGAACGGCCGCTTCTCTGGGAAGAACAGCTCGAAGCGCGTCAGGTTCACCTGCTCGTCGTCGGCCTCCACCTGCGCGAAGTCGGTGTTCACGGTGACGTCGGCCGTCAGCTTGGGCGTAACCCCCCACTTCACGTCGAGACCGACATCGCCGCTCGTCTTGCTCGGGTCCACGGCGAAACGGTTGTCGCGCGAGTAGCGGCCGGCCGCATACGGCGTGATCTTGAGGTCGCGGCGCCTGGGCAGGTCGAGGCCGGCGAGCTGTGCCGCCAGCGACACGCGCGTCAGGTTGTAGCCGCGCGGGATCGGCTGCAGATACGACTGCTCGTTCCGGCGCCGGATATTGCGCATCGCGTTGAAGCCCCAGGTCTTGTCAGTGCCCGGGTTGTAGCGCAAGGTCTTGAGCGGAATCGAGAGTTCGGCTTCCCAGCCACGAGCCGTGACCTGCGCCCGTACGGTCCAGTCGGCGTCCCAGTTGGCATTGAACGCGCCCAGGCCACCGCGCGTGGAGCCCCGCCCACCGACGCCGGTGATGCCCGACGAGCCGGTGCTGCCTTCGCCCGCCACCTGACCGTCGTATTCCACGCCCGAGGGGTTTGTGCCGAACACGAACCCGTTCTGGTGGTCGTTGTAGGTGTCGAAGATGAACTGGATGGAATCCGAGTCGGTCAGGTCGGCGTCACGCTTGCTCTGCGTGAAGACGATGCCGCTTGGGTCGGTGTCGAAGGCGACGACGGCGATATAGAGGTTTTGCCCGTCGTAGGCGAGCCGCACCTCGGTCTTCTCGGTGGCCGCCTCACCCTCGCGCGGGTCCTGCTGTACGAACTCGCCGTAGGGCGCAATACCCGTCCAGACCGCGTCGTCGACCAGTCCGTCGATCTTGGGCGCGGCGCCCGCAAGTCGCGTGGCACGTAAGCCGCGGACAGGCGGCGCAGCGGCTGACTGGGCCCATACGGGTCGGGCCGAGAGGCCAGCGGCAATCGACAGGACGGTGGCACAGATGAGGCGAGGGTTTATCATGGGATCCATCTAATCTAGTCTCGGTGAATCCCCGAATCGTCACGAGTCGTAACTGCCGCTCTGTCTGGGCAGGCCCCTGCGACACTTTGTCGCAGGGCGGCCCTCTGTCCCTACTTCTTCTGCAGCGCGGGATGCACGTACGGCTTCAGCACGCGGTCCGGATCGGGACGCACGCTGAGGTAGTCCACATGTTCGGGGATGTCGCTCCACCCGTGGGGCACGCCCGCCGGGATGATGATGATGTCGCCGGTCTTCACGACCCGCTTCACCACGTCGGCGCCGCCGATCGTGCCGCTGCATGACGGACCATTCAGCACCTGCGTGACCGGGCTGTCGGGTGCCGACTGGCGTCCGTTCAGCACGCGCCCACCCGTGATCAGCGTGCCGCTGCCCGAGACGATCACGTAGGTTTCGGTCTGATGGTCGTGAGAGATCCCGGTGCCGGCCACGACCGCGGGCAGCGACGCCATCTGCTCGCCGCACGGCACGGGCCTGGGGGCGGGCACCGGAGTGGCATTGGCGCCCGAGGGGGGAGCCACGGCCGGCGTGCGGGTGGAACCGCGGTGCACGATGCCCACGGCTTCGTTCAGCTTGCCGACGTCCACGCTCACGATCTGCCGGTCGACGCCGGGCAACGCGTTCACTTTCTTTACGTCTTCGTCGGTGATGTAGGTGGCGGCTTTGGGGCCCATGTTCTCCACCTGGGCGAGCGCCAGGGCAGGGGTTGCGATGACCGCCAGAGCGAGTGCCGCGCGAACAAGTCTCATGAGGTGTCCTCCGGGAAGCCGCCACTATAGCGCGACTGGGGGACGGCAACTTCCGCCAGCTCTGGTGCCGCTTTTCAGGTATCGTGCGCCGTATGACGAGTTTCTATCGCCCGGTCGTCGCTGGCGCGCTGGCGCTGGCGCTTGGGGTTACCTTGACGACGGCGCAGCAGCCGCTGCCACCCGTGGTTGCGCCGATGCCGGCCCTGCTCCAGAACTACGCGCCGATTACCGCCGAGCGGCTCAGACAGCCTGCCGACGGCGACTGGCCCATGGTGCGGCGCACCTACGACGGCTGGGGCTACAGTCCACTCGATCAGATCACGCCCGCCAACGTGAGCCGTCTGACACCGGCGTGGGTGTTCTCGACGGGCGTGAATAGCGGGCACGAAGCGGCGCCCATCGTGGCAAGCGGCGTGATGTTCGTGTCCACGCCCGAACACCGGGTGGTGGCCATCGACGCGAAAACCGGCGTGCTGCTGTGGCGTTACACCAAGCAGGTGCCTGATCCCCTCGTGGCGCCGCATCCCACGACGCGCGGCATTGCGCTCTACGGCACCAGGGTGTTCTTCGCGGCCAACGACGCCGTGCTCGTGGCGCTCGATGTCCGTACCGGGGCCGAGGTGTGGACGGCGAAGGTGGCCGAGAACAAGGACGGCTACTACATGACGCTGGCCCCGCTCGTGGCCGATGGCAAGGTGATGGTAGGGGCGTCGGGTGGCGAGCTGGGCGTACGCGGATTCGTGGCGGCGTACGACGTGGAGACCGGCAAGCAGGTCTGGCGCACCTACACCGTGCCCGCGCCTGGCGAGCCGGGCAGCGAGACGTGGCCCAAAGGCGATCAGTGGAAGACCGGCGGCGCGCCCATCTGGGTGACCGGCAACTACGATCCGCAGACCAACCTGGCCTTCTGGGGCACCGGCAACGGCGGGCCGTGGATGGGTGACCAGCGCCCGGGCGACAACCTCTACACCGCATCCACCGTGGCGTTCGACGTATCCACCGGACAGATCAAGGGCCACCACCAGTACCATCCCAACGACTCCTGGGATTGGGATGAGGTGTCGCCGCCCATCCTTGTGGACTACGAGCGCAACGGCCGCACCATCAAGGGCCTCATCGACGTCGCGCGCGACGGCTACCTGTGGTTCCTCGAGCGTTCGAACGGCCCGATCAGGTTCGTCGAGGGCAAGCCGTACGTGAAGCAGAACGCGTTCACGCGTCTCGATCCCACGACCGGGCGGCCCGACGTCGACCCTGCGCGCAAGCCCGGCACCGGCAAGCTGGCGGATTTCTGTCCGTCGCACTGGGGCGGCAAGAACTGGCCGCCAATAGCGTTCAGTCCGAAGACGCGCCTGATCTACATCCCGGCGAACGAGAACCTGTGCGCGACCATCGTCGGCCGGCAAGCGAAGTACAAGGCCGGCAGCAGCTTCACCGGCGCCACGAGTACGCTCTACGTCGCGCAGGGCGCCGACCACATCGGCGAAGTGCAGGCGTGGCACGTCGACACTGGACTGCGCGTGTGGACGCACACCTACGCGACGTCGGCGAACTGGGGCCCGATGCTGGCCACCGGCGGCGGGCTGGCGTTCACCGGTGGCACCAACGACCGGATGTTCCATGCGTTTGACGCCGCGACCGGTGCGCTGCTCTGGGAGTTCCCGACCAACTCGGGCATCACCGGGCAGCCCTCGTCGTTCATGGTGGATGGCCGGCAGTACATCGCCGTGCAATCGGGCTGGGGTGTCGATGCGCGTGCCATGCAGGCCCGGCTCAACCGGTTGCAGCCCGGCAAGTACCCGGAAGTGCCTGAAGGCGGCGCGATCTGGGTGTTTGCGGTGAAGTAGCGGCGCCCCGAGGCGGCGTCTGGGCAGGCGCTACGCGGCCGGAGACGTCAGCCGATCTATCTCGGCTGCCAGATTCCTACCGCGATGGTAGCCGCGCGTGGCGATCAAGGCGAGCGCTGCTCGAGCCTGCGCGAGTTCATCGTGCGAGGCGACTTGAATCAGGGCCCGCAGGTCGACAAGGTCCTGTGGTCGCCGCTCATCGTCGCGGGACAACACCTTCAGGGCGATCAGGTGGCCAGTTCTGGCCACGGCCAGCGTGAGCTGTGGCAAGAGCTCGAGGCGTTCAGCATTGGCGACCACCTCCGCTTCAATCCCTGAGGAGGCAAACAGCAGGTCCACGACGGGCACTCGCGGCTCATCTGCAAACGTCAGGCGCACGGTCGCGAGGCGGCCGACGGCTTCCTGTTCGACGATGGCACCGATGCCGTAGCCTCGGGCCCGTAGCGTGTGGATGAGGGCTTCGGCCTCCGCATCAGTCGCCAGCCCGACCGCGAGATCCGCATCGCGTGTGAAGCGAGGCTCCGTGCGAACCGAGACGGCCAGGCCGCCCACGAGCGCAAACGGTACGTGGACTCGAGCGAGGTCGTCGGCGACACGACGGAGCGCCAGGTCGAGCGGCGTCACGCGGGCAGCGCGCTCCGGTCTCGGGGACGCCCGCTGCAGTCACCAAATTCGGCGCCCGGACGGTCGTGCAGCCAATCGTGGAGCCGCCGGTCGATGTCGTCCTCGGTCGCCTCCGGATGTGCGCGTCGAAGATTCTGGCGCATCAGGTCCACACCCATGCTGAAGAGGTCGAGCGTCGTGCGGAACGCCGCTTGCGAAGACGTCATCGGGAAATTCTACCCCTGGTTTGCTGGCCAGCGGTCCCGATACGGCGTCTGCTTGCCGGGCGAGTTGCTACGAGGGGATGTGCTAGCCTCGCACTCCACCATGGCCGACTACGACCTCGTGATTTCCGGCGGCACGGTTGTGACCGCCGCCGACACATACGCGGCCGATGTCGGTATTCGCGACGGTCGCGTCGCAGCCATCGGATTGGACCTGCGCGGCGCACGGGTGCTCGACGCGAGCGGTCTGCTCGTCATGCCGGGCGGCGTCGACTCCCACTGCCACATCGAACAGCTCCAGGAAGGCGGTGGCGCCGACGAGGAGACCTTCGTCACCGGCAGCCGTTCGGCGCTGGCGGGCGGTACGACCACCGTCATCCCGTTCTCGACGCAGTTCAAGGGCCAGGGACTCACCGCGTCGCTTGCCGAGTACCGGCGACGGGCCGCGGCGGCGATGGTGGACTACAGCTTCCACCAGATCATCACCGACCCGACCGACGACGTGATCCTTCGCGAGGTGCCGGAGATCGTCGCGTCCGGGATCCGCAGCCTCAAGGTGTTTCTGACCTACGACCCGTTGCACCTCGACGATCGCCAGTTCCTGCGGGTGTTGGCGGCGGCCCGGCGATGCGGCGCGCTCGTCACCGTGCACTGCGAGAACCACGACGCGATTGCCTGGCGCACGGCGGCGCTCCTGGCCGATGGCCGCACGGCGCCGAAGTACCATGCCTGGTCGCGGCCTGCGGTCATCGAGCGCGAGGCCACCTACCGGGCCATCGCGCTGGCCGAACTGGTCGACCAGCCGATCCAGATCTTCCACGTCTCCTGCCCGGAGGTGGCCGACGAGATCGCGCGGGCTCAGGAACGCGGACTGAAGGTGTGGGGCGAGACCTGCCCGCAGTACGTCGTGCTGTCGGCGTCCGACATGGATCGACCGGGCTTCGAGGGCGCGAAGTTCATGTGCAGCCCGTCACCGCGTGACCGGCAGGCCAGCGACGGCCTGTGGGAGCGCCTGCGGCGAGGCACGCTCGACGTCGTGTCGTCGGATCATAGCGGCTGGAGTGTCGACTCGCCGGTCGGCAAGCGCGTGAACGGCTCAGACGCGTCGTTTCGTGATATTCCCAACGGGGTGCCAGGACTTGGCTCCCGGCTGCCCATCCTGTTCAGCGAGGGCGTCGCGAAAGGACGGATCTCGGCCTCCACGTTCGTGCAGGTGACGGCTACCAATCCGGCGAAGCTGTTTGGGCTCTATCCCACCAAAGGCACGATCGCTCCCGGCGCCGACGCGGACCTCGTGCTCTGGGATCCGGTCAGACGCACGACCCTCACGAATGCGCTGGTGCAGCACGTCATCGACTACACGCCCTACGAGGGGCTGGAGGTGACGGGCTGGCCGGTGGCCACGCTTCGCCGCGGCGAGGTCGTGATGCGCGACGGCGTCGTGACGGCGGCCCCTGGGTCGGGGCGGTTCCTGCCGCGCGGGCCCTACGACCTCATTGCGCCGACGGGTCAGGTGCCAGACGGATTCGACGCCAGCGCGTTTCCGGTCTGAGGCGCCGGCCGCCGCCGCGGCGACAAGCGTGGCACGCGAACCCGCCTGGTTGCCGTAGTGGTCCGACGCGTTGTGAGGATTCCGGAGTGCCAGCGAATCATCTAGCAGCACACCCGGACGGGCGGGTGAGCGTCACCCAGACATGAGCGCAGATACGCACGCCAGGGACGAGTTCACAGCACTGGTCGAGCGCCACCGGAAGATCGTCTTCAAGGTGGCGAACACCTATTGCTGGAGCGCCGACGACCGGGCCGATCTGGCGCAGGACATCCTGGCCCAGTTGTGGCGCGCGTATCCCGGGTACGACCGAGGTCGTCCGTTTGCCACGTGGATGTACCGCATCGCGCTCAATGTGGCGATTTCGTGGGTGCGGAGCAGCGGGCGACGGCAGCGGCTCACCGTGCCGCTCGATGCCGAGCAGCACGACGCGGCCAGCCCGCCCGACGCGGCCGCGGACGAACGCGTCCAGGCGTTGTATCAGGTCATCCACGCGCTCGATCCGCTCAGTCGCGCGCTGCTGCTCCTCTATCTCGACGAGCACAGCTATCGCGACATCGCGGCCATCCTCGGGATCACCGAAACCAACGTGGCCACCAAGATCGGCCGTCTCAAGCAACGCATCAAACAAGACATCGGACACCTCGCATGACGGACATGCCCATGGACATCGACGATCTGAAACTCGCCTGGCAGGGCCTCGACCGACGGCTCGAACGACAGAACGCCCTGGCGTTCCAACACTTCAAGGACGGCCGGGTGAGGAAGGCACGCTCGCGGCTGCGCCCGCTCTATTGGGGACAGATGCTGCAGATCCTCATCGGTGTGCTCGTCGTCGCCGCATCCGCGTCGGTGTGGACGTCGCACTGGCAGCTGCTGCACCTGCGCCTTGCCGGCTTCGTGGTGCACGTCTACGGCGTGTTGCTCATCATCGCGGGCGGCCGCACGCTGGGCTTCGTCTCTCGTATCGACGATGCCGCGCCGGTTGTCGCCATCCAGCGTCAACTGGCCGAGCTGCGCCGGTGGTATGTGCTGACCGGGATGACGATCGGCCTGTCGTGGTGGCTGCTGTGGATGCCGTTCATGATGGTGCTCGCGGTGCGACTGGCCGGCGTCGACATCTACGTACGGGCTCCGGCGGTGTTCTCACTCGGTACCGCCATCGGCGTGACGGGGCTGCTCGTGACCTGGGGATTGCACCGGTGGTCACGGCGCCCGCGCTGGGCGTGGCTCGCCCTGGACATGGAGGACGCGATGACCGGCGCCAGCCTGCGCCGCGCGCAGGCGGTCATCGAGGAGATCCGGCAGTTTGAAGACGACGACACCGTCCACGCGCTGGAACCCCCGACGGCGTAGCGGCGCCGTGGTTCCGGCAGTGCGGCCCGCTGCCCCTACATCGTGCGCTTGGGGGTCGGCAGGCTCAACAGGAACGGCGTGTCGCGCAGTTCGCGGCTCAGCTTTGCGTGGCGCAGCCGCCACGGCTCGAAGTGCCGCGCCATCGTGTCGAGAAACAGGGCGCGTGTGGGCGATGTCTCCCGCACGGCCGCGCGGAAATAAAAGCTCGCTCCCAGCTGCGCATACCACCGCACGTTGTGGCGATGCCGCATCTGGTCTTCGAAGAAGCCGGCCATCAGAAGGCAGTGCGACCCCGCCGTTTCGAGCATCTCGGCATCCACGGGGGCCGCCGGCGTGGCAACGAAGTGGTCGAACACGGCGCCCAGGGCCGGTGGCGTTGGCAACTCCCGGTCGGACCGCGTCGAGACCTGCGCGTAGTGCGCGAGCACGCTGGCGTTGTAGAGCAGTTCCCGCTGGTCGACGTCGGTCTCCGACACGTCCTTGAGTCCGACGAAGAAGAACTCGAGCGTCTTGCGATCGTCGACCGCGAGCAGGTCTTTGAGTGGGCCCATGACACGCCTCCAGCCGGCCAGCCCTCGTCGTGACTTCGTGGCGCTCGACGCCGGGTTCAGGGCCGTTGCCCTGAGTTGAGCAACTCGCATGCCAGGCACGCGGCGCGGATTGGTCAGCCAAAATCGCTGCGGGCCGTTCGGAAGGGGACAGCCGGCTCGGCGCCTGTGGTCCAGCGCTGACGATCGTTGACAGACCCGTCTGACGGCCGGTGTAGGCTGTAGCGGTTTGAGGAGCCTGCAAATGACACTACGCGCGTTTGTGACCGTTCCCGTCGTCGTGCTGTGGGTGGGGATGACGGCCGTGGCCCAACGTCCCGCCAGTGCCCCGGCCACTGCGCCCGGCGGCACGCCGCCCGATACCGTGTTCCTCGAAGAGTTGACCTGGGCCGAGACGCGCGATCTCGTGAAGTCGGGCTGGACCAACGTGATCGTGGGTACCGCGGGCACCGAACAGAAGGGGCCGCACATGGTCGACGGCGAACACAAGTTCGTCATGACCTATACGGCCGACAAGATCGCGCGCGGCCTGGGCAAGACGCTCGTGGCACCAGTAGTCACCTACGTGCCCGAGGGCAGCTGGGAATCGGTGGGCGGCCATATGGGCAAACCCGGCACCATCACGCTGCCCGGAGATCGCTTCGTGGAGCTGCTCGTGCACGCTGGCCGCAGTCTGAAGGCCGGCGGCTTCACGAACATCTGGTTTGTCGGCGAGTCCGGCGGCAACCGTACCGGCATGCGCACGGCGGCCGAGAAGCTCAACGCACTCTGGGCCGGCAGCGCGAAGGCGATGTGGGTGGATGACTACTACACCAAGGCCCATGCGGACCAGGAACTGTGGGCGGCGAAGTTCCTCGGCGTGCCGCCGGCGCAGGTCGGCAACCACGCCAACATCCTGGACACGTCGGAGTTGCTCTTCGTGGCGCCACAGCACATCCGCACCGACCGTCTGGTGGGCAATGACTACGAGAACAACGGCGTGAGTGGCATCAACCAGGCGAAGTCGTCGCCCGAGGTGGGCCGTCAGCTGATCCAGATCAAGCTCGACCTCGCGCTGGCGCAGATGAAGCGCATGGCTAGCGGTGCCGAGGGCCCGGTGCCGGCTCTGCCGGCGCAGGGTGGCCGTGGGCCCGGCGTGCGTCCTGCGGCCCCCGCAGGCCCGCCGCAAGCCACGATGCTCACGGCCCCGGCCAGCAAGACGCCCACGCGCGCGCCCGACACCGTCTTCATCGACGAACTCACCTGGGAAGAGACGCGCGACGCGCTGAAGGCGGGGAAGACCACCGTGATCGTGCCCACTGGCGGGACCGAGAAGAACGGGTATCACATGGTGCTCGGCAAGCACAACTACGTGGTGTCCTTTGCCGCCAATCAGATGGCACGCAAACTGGGCAACGCGCTCGTGGCCCCGACGATCCAGTACGTGCCCGAAGGCGATCCCGATCGCCAGGGCCCAGGCTCGATCTCGCTGCCCTCTCCGGCCTATGACCAGTTGCTCGACGCGGCGGCGCGCAGCCTGAAGGCGCACGGCTTCAAGGACATCCTCTTCATCGGCGACAGCGGCGGCAATCAGGCGGGCATGACGGCCGTGGCCACGGCGCTCAATGCGGAATGGAAAGACACGGGCGTGAAGGTCTACGCGCTCGTGGACTACTACGAGCAGGGCCGCGTGCACTACCGCGCGTGGCTCGAGGCAGAATTCGACTACGACGACACCACCGTCGGCGCGCACGCCGGGATCAGCGACACCTCCCAGATGCTCTACGTGCATCCGCAAGGCATCCGCCAGGACCGCATCCTGGCGTGGGGAGGCCCGGCCGACTCGGGCGTGTCGGGCGATCCGGCTCTGTCTACCGCGGGGATCGGCCGCATGGGCATCGCGTTCAAAGTGAACGCGGGCATCAATCAATTCAGGCTGCTGAAAAATCCGCCGCCGCAGCGTGGGGGGCGGCCGACGCCGGGCGCCGGCCGGTAGCAGACCGCCGCGCGGACCGGCCCGCTGGTGACATCTCGATACAACCCGAGGCGGTGCCCAACCGCTTTCACGCGGCATCGATGAGGGTTATGATTTGGACGTGGTCGACGCCAGCGCCGCTAGGCGGCTGGTGGCAGTGCAGTAACTTGGCAAGGAGAATCCCATGAAGCGTTTCGTGTTGCGCGCCGTGCCGGTGGTGGCGCTGCTCGTAGTCGGCATCGCGGCGTTGACGCCGCGTCTGTCCGGGCAGAGTACCGGTCAGCCCAGCACCAAGAACGGCGAGTGGCCGATGTACACCGCTGACCTCAAGGGCAGCAAGTACTCACCGCTCGACCAGATCACCGCCGCCAACTTCAGCAAGATGGAAGTGGCGTGGCGGTACAAGACCGACAACCTCGGCCCGCGCCCCGAGACGAAGCTCGAGAGCACGCCCATCATGGTGAAGGGCATGATCTACGCCACCGCAGGCACCCGCCGTGCCGTCGTCGCCCTCGACCCGAAGACGGGCGAGCAGAAGTGGATGTATTCGCTTGACGAGGGCGAACGCGCCACGCGTTGGGCCCCGCGACAGCTGTCCGGCCGCGGGCTGTCCTACTGGACCGACGGCAAGGGCGACGAGCGCATCCTCTATGTGACCACCGGCTACCAGCTGGTCGCGCTCAATGCCAAGAATGGCCAGCCCATCGCCGGCTTCGGCACCGGCGGCCGCGTCGACCTGAAGGTCGGCGTGATGATCAACGGCAAGCAGGCGGATCTCGAGAAGGCGGAAATCGGCCTGCACTCGACGCCTACCGTGGTGAACGACTCGGTCATCGTGGGGGCCTCGATGTTCGAGGGTCTCGGCTACGTCTACAGCACGAATGTGAAGGGCCTCGTCCGCTCGTTCGACGTGCGTACCGGCAAGCAGCTCTGGCGTTTCGACACGATGCCCGGCCCGGGCGAGAAGTACAACGACACATGGGAAGACGGGTCGTGGGCCTGGACCGGCAACACCGGCGTGTGGACCCAGATCACGGTCGACCCGGAAGCCGGCCTGGTGTACCTGCCGGTGGAATCGCCGACGATTGACGAATACGGCGGCAACCGCAAGGGCGACAATCTCTTTGCCGAGAGCCTGGTCGCCGTCGACCTGAAGACCGGTAAGTACAAGTGGCACTTCCAGTTCGTGCACCACCCGATCTGGGACCACGACATGTCGTCGGCGCCGCTCCTCATTGACACCATGATCGACGGCGCGCCGCGTAAGGTCGTGGCGGTGCCGAGCAAACAGGGTTGGCTCTACACCTTCGATCGCATCACGGGCAAGCCGCTCTTCACCATCGAAGAGAAGCCGGTGCCACAGACGACGATGGTCGGCGAGAAGACCGCCAAGACCCAGCCGTTTGTGATGAAGCCGCCGCCCTACTCGCGCATCTACGTGGGCGAGAACGACCTCATCGACTTCACGCCAGCCTTGCGCCAGCAGGCGCTCGCGAACCTGAAGCACTTCCGGTGGGAGCAGACGCCGTACGTGCCGCCGACCGGACCTGAATCGCCCGATAAGCTCGGGGCGATCAACATCGGCAACACCAGCGGCGGTGTGAACTGGCCCGGCTCGGGCTTCGACGTCGAGACCGGCATCTTCTACACCCAGGCCGGCAACTCGAACGTCTCGGTCGGCCACTACGACAAGGAAGAGTTCGACAAGGTGAATCCGGAGAACTTCCGCACCCGCGCGCGTCAGCCGCGGTGGGAAGCCGAGCCCGACTACGGATTGCCCCGCGTCGCGGCGCCAGGTGCCCCGGCCGGTGCTCCGGCCATCAACTTCCCAGGCGGCGAAGGCCGCCGGAAGCTCGCGGAGGGCCTGGGTGGCCTGCCGCTCGTGAAGCCGCCCTACGGCGTGCTCGCGGCCCTCGACCTGAAGAAGCCTGACGCGCTGCTCTTCAAGGTGCCGCACGGCGACACGCCCGATGCGATTCGCGACAATCCGCTGCTGAAGGGCATGAACCTCGGCAAGACCGGCCAGGGCGGCAGCGTGGGCGTGCTCATCACCAAGACGCTCGTGATTGCCGGCGACCCGCAGTTCACGACCACGCCGGGTCGCGCGCGCGGCGCGATGCTGCGTGCCTACAACAAGCAGACGGGAGAGCAGGTTGGCGAAGTGCTCCTGCCGGCGCCCGTGCTCGGGCACCCGATGACCTACTCCTTCAACGGCAAGCAGTACATCATCGTGGGCGTGAGCGGCGGTAACTACCGCGGCGAGTTCATCTCGTTCGCGCTGCCCGACAGCGAACGCACGAGCACGATGCAGGGTCGCCAGCAGTAATACGCCGGCGCGTCCATCACGAACATCAAGAGGGCGGGACCCAACGGGTTCCGCCCTTTTCGTTTGCGCGCCGCTGTTTCTCAGAGGTCGCGGCGGGCGGCACGGGCCTTCTAGGTTCGGGTCTCGGCTGTGCCCGCGACGGGTCACTGTCTGCAAGCCCCGCCGAGGTAACATTCAAGGAACACCTCGGTATTGCCCATCTGGAGATGACCCGCATGAAGAGACCCGCCCTGGCCGTGCTTTCGATCTTGGTCGCCAGTACTGCCTGCTTTGCGCAGGAAGGCGGACAGTGGCCGGGCGTCGATCCCCGCTCGCCGAACGACCCTGCCCAGAAGCCGGCGTTTACCGGACAGACCAGGGCGCCCGAGAAGAAACTCAACGTCGCCTTCAAAGCGGTACCGGTCGTCGAGGGACTGGAGAATCCCTGGAGCGTGGCGTTCCTGCCCGGCGGCAAGATGCTCGTGACCGAACGGCCCGGCCGCTTGCGCGTCGTGGGGGCCGACGGCGTGAAGTCTGCGCCCGTGGCCGGACTGCCCATCGTCGACGCCCGCAATCAGGGTGGGCTGCTCGACGTGGCGCTCGACCCCGCGTTTGCGACCAACGGTCTCATCTACTGGAGCTACTCCGAGCCGCGTGAGGCTGGCGCGAACAACACCGCGGTGGCGCGTGGCAAGCTCGTGGACGGCCCCCAGCCGCGGGTGGACGACGTGCAGGTCATCTTCCACCAGGCGCCGTCGCTCGTCTCGACGTTTCACTTCGGGAGCCGGCTCGTGTGGGGGCGCGATGGCACGCTCTTCATCACGATGGGCGATCGTTCGATCACGGAAGGCCGCATGCAGGCGCAACGGATGGATGGTCTGCTCGGCAAGATCGCGCGCATCAATGCCGACGGCTCGATTCCGAAGGACAACCCGTTTGTGGGGAAGGCCGGCGTGCCGGCGGCGATGTGGTCTCTGGGCCACCGTAACATCCAGTCGGCGGTGCTGCATCCCACGACCGGCGAGCTCTGGGAAGTGGAGCACGGCACGCGGGGCGGCGACGAGATCAACATCGCCCGTAAGGGCAAGGACTACGGCTGGCCGACGATCGCGTACGGCATCGAGTATCGCGGCGGGACGATCACCGGCGGCATCCAGCAGCAGGCCGGCATGGAACAGCCCCTCTACTATTGGGACCCGATCATCGGGCCGAGCGGCATGGCGTTCTACACCGCCAGCCTCTTCCCGGCGTGGAAGGGCAGCCTCTTTGTGGGCGGGCACGGCACGCGCGATCTCGTGCGGCTCTCGCTCGACGGCGAGAAGGTGACGGGCGAGGAACGCCTGCTGACGGGACAGAAGGACGCCGTGCGTGACGTGCGGCAGGGCCCCGACGGCGCGCTCTACATCCTGACCGACGGCAGCAGCGGGCGGCTGATCAAGCTCGTCCCGTAGCCGCGGCCAGTGGGTCGACACCGCCCCGGACCTTCGAAGACGGGGCCAGACATCCCGCTCGACTAGAATCGGAGCGATTCGACCCAGAGGATGCCATGCTTTCCAGACGACAGATGTTCCTGACGCCCGCCGTCCTGCTCGCCCCGCGCGCCGCCGCCACGGCGCCGGGGAAGATGACGCTGGCCCTGCACCAGAACACCTCGGCTCGGGCGGGATTCCGGGCGTCGCTCGAAGGGTGGGCGAAGGCCGGGATCACGCAGGTCGAGATCACCAACACCCTACTCGACGAGTTCCTGAAGACCGACTCGCTCGCCGCTGCGCGTCGTGTGCTCACCGACCTGGGCCTGACGCCGGTTTCCGGTGCGTGCGGTGTCACCGGGCTCATCGACCCGAACCCCACGCGGGCCGCGTCGCTCGACCGTTTCAAGGAACGCTGCGAGATGTGGGCCACCCTCGGCATCACGCACATCTATTCCACGACGGCCTCCACCATCAAGCCCACGCCCGACGACTACAGGGCGGCGGCTGGCAACGTGCACGACGTGGGCGAGGTGGCCCGTCAGTTTGCGCTCACCGCGATGTTCGAGTTCGTGCGCACGTCGAGCTTCGCCTCGACTCTGACGACGCTGTTGTCGATCACGCGCGCCGCGGCGCAGCCCAACGTGGGTCCGCTCTTTGACTGCTATCACTTCTGGTCTGGTCTCAACAAACTGGAAGACCTCGACACGGTGCGGCCCGGCGAGATCAAGCACGTGCACTTCCAGGACGTGCCCGACATGCCCCGGGAGATGCTCGACACGACCACTCGCGCCATCCCCGGCGACGGTGTGACGCCACTCATCGCCATCCTGCAGAAGCTCGCCAAGGTGGGCTACGCCGGCCCGCTCTCGGTCGAACTCTTCCTGCCGAAATTCCAGCAGGGCGATCCCTTCGACGTCGCACGCGAGATCAAGACCAAGAGCGACGCGGTGATGCGGCGGGCGAAGGTACTGTGAACCCGAAGCGCCTCACCGGGCATCTCTACTTCTGGGTGCTGCTGGCGATCCTGGCAGGTGGCACGCTGGGCTACGTCTGGCCCGAGTCGGGCGTCGCCCTGAAGCCGCTCGGCGACGGGTTCATTGCCCTCGTCAAGATGCTCATCGCGCCCATCATCTTCTGCACGGTAGTGCTCGGCATCGCCGGCGCTGGCGACATGAAGAAGGTGGGGCGGGTCGGCGGCAAGGCGCTGCTCTACTTCGAGGTCGTGTCGACCTTCGCGCTCGCGATTGGCCTGGTCGTGGGCAACGTGCTGCGTCCCGGCGCGGGCTTCAATGTGGATCCGGCCACGCTCGACGGCAAGGCCGTCGCCGACTACGCAAAGGTGGCGGCCAATCAGTCGACCACCGAGTTCGTGCTGCACATCATCCCGCGCACGTTCCTCGACGCGTTCACGGGCTCGGGCGACCTGCTGCAAGTGCTCTTTGTGGCGGTGCTCTTCGGCTACGCGATGACCCACCTGGGCAAGGAGGGCAACGTCGTGCACGCGGTGATCGAGACCAGCTCGCACGTGTTCTTCAAGATGATGAACGTGCTGATGAAGCTGGCCCCGCTTGGCGCTGGGGGCGCCATGGCGTTCACGATTGGCCGCTACGGCATCGCGTCGTTGAAACCGCTCGCCGCCCTGATGGGCAGCTTCTATCTGACCTGCCTGCTCTTCGTCCTGGTCGTGCTCGGCACGATTGCCGCCCTGACGGGCTTCAGCATTCTGCGTTTCATCCTGTACATCAAGGAAGAGCTGCTGACGGTGCTCGGCACCTCGTCGTCGGAATCGGCGCTGGTGCCGCTGATGCAGAAGCTCGAGCGTCTGGGATGTTCCAAGTCGGTGGTGGGACTGGTCGTGCCGTCAGGCTACTCGTTCAACCTCGATGGCACGAACATCTATCTCACGATGGCGTCGCTGTTTGTGGCGCAGGCGCTGAACATCGATCTCACGTTGCGGCAACAGCTCACGATACTGGGCGTGGCCATGCTCACCTCGAAGGGCGCCTCGGGTGTGACCGGCGCGGGCTTCATCACGCTGGCGGCCACGCTCGCCGTCGTGCCGTCGATTCCGGTGGCGGGGCTCGCGCTCATTCTTGGCATCGACCGGTTCATGTCGGAAGCCCGGTCGCTCACGAACTTCATCGGCAACGGCGTGGCGACGATCGTCGTGGCGGCGTGGGAGCAGGAACTCGACCGCGACACGCTGCGCTCGGAACTGCAGCGCGGCGCCTGACTCCTGGGCAGGGAACAATCGGCGTCGGTTTCGTGTTCTTATGCATATGACACGCTCGATGGTGACCTGGATCGTGGTGGCACTGGCAGCGGCGGTCCAGCCAGCCGGCGCCGTGTCGTTCGACCACGACTATCGTCAGTATGGCGAGCTGCTGGCGGCGCACGTGCGCCTGGGCCGGGTAGATTACAGCGCTCTCGTGGCCAACCGTGCCGCGCTCGACGCCGTCGTGCGGCAGTTTGGCGCGGTGACGGCCGACGACGAGCGCGCATGGACCCGCGCCGAGCAGATCGCCTACTGGGTCAACGCCTACAACGTCTTCACGCTCGCCACGATCGTGCAGCACTATCCGATCCAGGGTGTGTGGCTGAGCCTTAGCCCCCGAAACAGCATCCGGCAGATCGACGGCGCGTGGACCCGTAAAGACTGGCCGGCCGCTGGCGCGCGCCGTTCGCTCGATGACATCGAGCATGGGATCATCCGGCCTCGCTTCAGCGAGCCGCTGGTGCACGCCGCGCTCAACTGCGCGTCGGTCAGTTGTCCGCTCCTGGCTCGCGATCCCTACCGCGCCGCCACGCTCGACGGGCAGCTCGAGGAGGCGATGCGGCAGTATCTGGCAAGTCGGCATGGCCTCGTGGCCACGGCGAGCCAGCTGCGCGTGTCGAGTATCTTCGATTGGTATGGCGACGACTTCGTCGCGCGCTACGCGCCAAGGGACACACCGGCACGGCAGGCGCGCGCGGCAGCGGTGCGAGAGGTCGTGCGGCGATTCGGTCCGCCGGCCGCGGTGCCGGTTGCGACCGCGCCGGGCGTCAGCCTCCGCTTCCTGACCTACGACTGGGCGCTGAACGACATCATTTCTTCGACTCCACCTCGGCGATGAAGGCACGGGCCTCGCGGATCACGTCGTCGGTGATGCCCATGTGACCGCGATCGGTGTAGTGCACGAAGCGGTGCTGCACGCCAGCGGCCTGAAGCGTCGCGACCATGTCCACCGCTTGCTGTACGGGCACCGACTTGTCGTCGTCGGAATGAATGACGAGCGTGGGTCTGGTCGTCGCGCTCACATGCGCGATCGGGGACGCGGCGCGGCGCGCGTCTTCGACGTTGCCGGTCACAGGCGTCCACAGGTTGCCCCACGACAGCGAGTTCAGTTCGTAGGTGGCCGCCACGCTGATGACGGCCCGCACATCGCTGCGCGCCTTCTCCCATCCGCCCACGCGCGGGAACGGGCCGTCGCCAAGCGTGCCGGCCAGCGAGACCATCTGGCCGCCCGCCGACTGACCGATCAGGTAGATGCGCTCGGGGTCGATGCGGTACTCCTCGGCGTGCGCATGCAGCCAGCGGACCGCGCAGAGCAGGTCGAGATACGGCGCGGGCGCCGGCGAGCCACCCACCAGCCGGTAGTCGATCGACATGGCGACGTAGCCAAACTCGGCCCACTGCGTGACCTTGATGCTGCTGGCATCGGAGCGGTTGCCCGCGCGCCAGCGGCCACCGTGCACCGACAGAATGGCGGGTTTGAGGGCGGGGCCGTCCGGGTAGGCCAGGTTGGCGAGGAGGGCAGCGCCCTCGACGCGCCCGTAGACGACGTCGGTCTTGGTCACGACGGGCGCGCTCGGCTGCGCGACGGCCGCCCGGGGCAGTGCGACCAACAGCAGCGCGGAGAGCACGACGACACGCATGGCGGACCTCGTCATCGACGGCCGCGCCCGGACCGGGCCGGGCGCGGCGCGCCGTCAACGCCTGGGTGGAACGTTAGCTGCCGGGTACCATCAGGTGGGCCGTGCTGGTGCCCGCGCCCATGATCCAGGCGCCGCCCATCTTGTTGTTGTCGGGGAAGCCGGTGGAGGCTGTGGTTGCACCCGGCAGCGCAATCGTGATGTGCGCCCGGGCCGTGGCCTGGTCGGCGCCGCTGAAGTTGGACCAGACCGATCCGTATTCAGGCTTCACGCGAGTGCCGTTGGCCTCGGCGGCGTCGAGGGCCGCTTGTCGCACCTTTTTGTCTTGCTCCATCTCGAACTTCCGGTTCTGCGCGACGCGTGGGAGATTGGCCACGCTCGTGCAGTGCACCGAGAAGGGCTGCTCGCCGGGCTCGCCTGACTGGTCGTAGCACACCAGGCGATTGGTGCCGGGCCTGAGCGTGTCGTAGGTGAAATCGGCCTTCCACTTGATGACCGCTACTGCCTCGCGGGCCTGCCGGGGCGCCGCGAGTACAGCCCGCGCGATGATCTCGTCGTTGGTCGCCTGCGCGAATGCGCTCGGCGCCAGGGCCAGGGCGGCGGCCGCTATCAGAATCGTACGTGTCATGTTCGAACCTCCCAAGTGGGTCTCCTCGGCACTGAAGTTGGTCGGGAGACGATATCGAGAATACGCGATGTGGACGCCCCTGGAGGCCGAAGTTTCGAGGCACCTGGGACGGATGGCGGCGTGGCGACCCGGTGCCGCCGGCGCGCCGCTACGGCGCGACGAGGATGTAGCCCTGCTGCTGCAGGGCGATGGTCGTCGTGAGCGCACAGAGATCCCGCTACACTTCAGGCAGGATGTCTTTGGCGTCGATCTTGAGGCCCAGCGTGGCCTGTCCACACACGCGCAGGTCTACCCCCGGGTTCGGCATCTCCTTGGCGCCAGGGACGTCCCGAGCGGCCTCGACCCCCGGCACGGGCAGTGCCGGCGTCTGAGCCAGCGCGGGAGGCGCCACCAACAACAGTCCAAGAGGCAGGGCCAGCAACGTGAGTCTCATCGTGATCTCCGGGAATCGAGGTGACGCCGTGCGCTACTTGGTCTTCTTGAGAGCCTTGTAGTGCTCTTCGATCGGCTGGAACGGACCGACGCGGTGTTGCTCGACGGGGAACTCGTCGGCAAACGGGCCGTACGGGTTGTCCACGGGCTTGGTCGTCCGGTCTGGATAGTCGCGCTCGAGGTTGGGCAACTCGGGGCGCGGCTGACTGTTGATGAAAGCCGCCACGTCGAAGGCCTCGTCGTCGGTGAGTGTGGGCTCCCCGAGCGGCATGCGTGCCTTGATGAAGCGCGCAGCCGTCACCACGCGGTGCATGCCGGCGCCGTTGTTGAAGCTGTCGGGGCCCCAGAGCGGTGGGAAGAGATACCCCTTGGCGGGATCGCCCGTGGCCAGCAGGCCCAGCCCGTCGCTGCCGTGGCACACCGTGCAGCGCGACGTGTACACCACCTGACCGGCAGTGACACTCGCGGCGCGGGCCGGCGTCTTGAGCGCCGCCGGCTCGGTGGCCTTGCGCAGCGACGGGCCCATCGCGTCGTACTGGGCGCCGAGCGTGCGCAAGTAGGCCGCCATCGCGATCATCTCCGGGCTGTCCATTGGCAACGGCGTGCCGTTCATGCTCCGCAGCATGCACTCGTTGATGCGGTCTTCGATATCGGTCATCACGCCGGCGCGGCCAGAAAATCGGGGATAGTGCTCCTCGGTCTGCAGCAACGTCAGCGACCCCGGGGTGGTGCCGGTCGTCAGATGACACGACCCGCAGTTGAGGCGGCCCTTCGTGAACCGGCGCGCGGGATCCGCCTGGTCGGGCCCCAGCAACTCGGCGGTGTTGGCCACGAGCCGCCGGCCGTACTCTTCGGTGGCAAAGGCCGGGGCGGTCGCGGCGGCCGCTGAGGCGGTCGCGTCTGGCGCCCCGCCCGGCACCATGGGGGCGTACCGCAATCCGATTGCGATGGCTCCGCCTCCGACCAGTAACGCCGCCACGACACTGACGGCGACACCCGGCAACCTCGGCTCGCTGCTGCTCACGACTGTGTCCGCTCCTTCTCCGTCGCCTGACCACTGGTGCGATCGTATCCCTGCACGTCGTCGAGGAAGCGGTGCTTGGGACGCTCGATCCACACGCGCAGTGCGGGCGATGCGGCCCACGCGCCGACGAATACCAGAGCGAAGGCCACCGAACCCCACACGATGAGATCCGTGATCATGGCCGCACCGCTCCAGACGCGATCGCCGATGAGAAGGTCCGCACGTGGTGTGCGACCGCCAGCTGTTCCGCCTCGTTGAGCCGTGACGGCCACGGCGCCATGGGCGATCCGGGAATGCCCTCGCGCAGCACGCGCAGCGTCTCGGGCAGACTGAGGCGCTGCTGCGCGAAGCTCGCCGGCGCCACCTGCAGCGCATCGGCCGCCGACCCCCGGCCATCTCCGTGCTCGCCGTGACACTGCGCGCAGTGGGCGGTGTAGACGGCGGCGCCGAGGGCCACCAGGTGCGCCGGCACCGCGGGCTCCGGCCGCGGGGCGCTCAGCGACTGCACGGCCTGACTGAGGGCCGCCAGGTCGGCCGGCGACTGATCGCGCCACGCGGACATCGCACTGCCTGACACGCCGTTCCAGAGCACCTGCGCGAGCCGTTCGTTCGCGTACGCGTGCTCGGCCAGGTTGGCGGGTCGCGGCAGCAACCCGTGCGCCCCGGGACCATCGCCCGTGCCGGTCGCGCCATGACAGGTCGCGCAGTGGCGCGCGTACAATTCACGGCCACGGGGAGCGTCGCTGGCAGTGGCCGCGGGCAGCGCTGGTGGCGGTTGCGACGGACGGAGCGCCTTGCCCGGGTGCGCGTTGAGCGCCGTGTCGAACGCCATCTGGGCCATCTCGTCGTCAGGGCAGTTGCAGCCCTGCCGCGCATGGGCCTCGCCCTCGGGACCAGCCAGGGCGCGGGCGCGCCCGAGCGCGTCGAGGTAGGCGACGAGATCCCGGGCCCCCTGGCGCGGGCGGTCTGGCGCGCCGTCAAAGAGCGACGGATACCCGGGCATCACCGACGCGCTGACGACCGCGCGGGGCGCGAAGAGGTGGGCATAGTGCCAGTCGAGACTGCGCGTGCCACCAGCGCGGCTGAGGTCGGGTCCGATCCGCCGGGTGCCCCACAGGTGCGGTGTGTCGCGGCGCGTTTCCCACGCCAGCGTCGGCGCGCCGAAGCGCGTCAGGTCGGCATGCAGGTAGCGGATCTGCTGCGAGTGGCAATAGGCGCAGCCCTCGCGGGCGTAGATGGCGCGGCCCCGGCGTTCACTGGTCGTGGGCTCGAGCGGGTGTTCGGGTGCCATCGCGCGGGTCTGCTCGTCGAGCGCGCGTGCCGGCCACACCCCGAGCAGCGTGACCGAGAGCGCGAAGAACGCCACGCCGGCCACGCTGGCTACGAGATACGCCGTGCGCAGAGCGCGTCCTGCACGGATGCTCACGGCGCCTCCGTGGCGGGCGTCAATCGCGGCGACACCACGTCATGCTCGTCTCGCGAGCGCGCGGGACGCACGGCCATGCCGGCGCCGCGCGGCCCCGTCGCGAGACCCACGAGCAGCGCGATGAACCCGGCGGCCAGCACCAGCCCGACATACGCACGCATTACCCAGTACGGACGCGACGCCACGACCGAGTCGATCCACGGCGCGCCGGCGGTCCACAGTTGGCCCTGCACCAACCCCGCGGCGGTGAGATCGACGGCCATCGCCACCAGGCCCGTCACGAGCAGCCAGTACGCCCACGAGATGGCGCGCGCGTTGTACGGCGCATCCGCCATGCGCTGCCACACATGCACGAGGCCGCCGGCCGCTGCGAAACTGGCAAAGCCCAGCATCGCCATGTGCGAGTGAGCGACCACCCAATCGGTGAAATGCACCGCCTGGTTCACCGACATCTGCGCCTGAGCCGATCCCTGCAGGCTGACGATCACGTAGAACACCGTGCCCGTGGAGACAAAGCGCAGCGCCGGGTCGCGCGGCAGCACGCCCGCACCGCGCATCGACAGGAACAGATTCGTCACCACGATGAGGACATCGATGCCGAGGAGCGTCGAGGCCACGATGGCGGCCAGCTGCGCCGCCATCGGAATCACCGAGAACACGTAGTGATGCGTGCCATTCAGCGGATAGAGAAAGAAGAGCAGCCAGAATCCGAGCATCGACAGGAAGTGGCTGAACACGGGCCGTCCCGTCGAGGCCGGAATCACGAAGTAGATGATGGCCAGTGCCATCGGCGTGACGAAGAGGCCGACGGCGTCGTGAATCCAGAGGCCGCTGATGGCGGCGCCGGCCGCGCCGGGCAGCAACTCCGGGACGAGATTGCCCATCGGGTACGAGAGCAGCGTGAAGACCAGGCCGCCGATGATGTACCAGCTCGAGACGTACATCGACTCGATGCCGCGCTGAAAAAATCCCGGGAGGAACTGTACCGCCGCGAGCACGAGCGACACCACGACGAGCACGTCGACCACGAGCGGGAACTCCGCCCACTCGAGCGGCTGGCTGACCCCGGCCAGCACCAGCGCCCAGCCCGGCACCATCACGGCGAAGTTCCAGAGGGCGAACAGCCAGACCCCGAGCCTGGTGCTGGTCACCGGACGTCCCGTAAGAATGGGCACGGCGTGGTAGAGAAACGCGAAGAACGCGTTGGCCAGCCAGCCGAGCATGATGCCCTGGGTGTGGGCGTACCGCACCCGGCCCCAGCCCAGCCACGCCACGTCGCGCCCCACGTCTGGCGCAACCAGTTGCAGGGCGGCGATCAGGCCGAACGTCACCGACACCAGCAGCGTGACGAGAGCGGCGAGGCCGTGCGCGCGAACGAGTCCCGTGTGGACGAGCGGGCCCGAGGTACGTGTCGACAGGGGCGTGATCCTACTTGTTGATCGGAATCATGATGTGCGCGCCCGGGGTACCCGGGAGCATCAGCCATGGGGTGCCACGCAGCTCCAGTGCGTCTTCGCGCGCGCTGGCCGTGGTCACGCCGATCGAGTCCGGCGTGGCGCCAGGCACTGACAGCACCCACAGCAGCTGAATGCGATCGGTCTTGCCGTAGAGCCGGTACGACATCGTGCCGAACTTCGTCGCCGACACGGTGCCGGCCTTGGTGGCCTCGGCCATCGCGTCGGTCACCTCTTTATCGGTTTTCTTCTGCGCGCGGAGCTTCGCGGCGAGATCGCGCCGCGGTCCGCCGTCCTTGTTGTAGCACCACGTGAAGCCGTCGTCCCCGCGCGGCATGCACTCGAGCTGGTTGGTGCCCTGCCGCAGCACCTTGCGATCGCCATTGGCGTCGTAGGTGTAGACCGTGGCGCCGGCGCGCATGTCCAGGGGCAGCGGCAGCGTGGCCTGGGCCACCGGGTCAGCGGCCTTGTCGGTGATGGTGGTCTTCGTGGGCTTCGGGTTGATCGGAATCATGATGTGCGCACCGGGCGTGCCGGGCAGCATCATCCACGGCAGGCCGCGCCCTTCAAGGGCGGCGCTGCGCTGGCTCTCGGTCGAGATGCCCACCGATTCCGGCGTGGCGTTGGGCAGCGACATCACCCACAGGTCCTGGATACGGTCGCGCTTGTCGTAGTCGCGATACGACATCATCCCCGGTGGCGACGGCACGAGCGTGCCGGCCTTCACCGCGGCGGCCACGGCCTCGCTGATCTGGGCCTCGGTCTTCTTCTGGGCCTTGAGCGTGGCCTCCAGGTCGCGCCTCGGCCCGAACATCTTGTGGTAGCAGCGCGCGAATCCGTCGGACGGATCCCTCGGCTGGCATTCCAGGAAATTCGTGCCCTCGCGCAGCACGCGCCGCGCGCCGGTGGCAGAGTCGTAGCTGACGACGGTGGCGCCGGCGCGCAGGTCAAGCGGCAGAATCTCTACCGCTTCGGCGATACGCGCGTCGGTGCCGGTGGGCTGTGCCGAGAGGCCCGTGGGGACGATCACGGCCAGGGCCGCGGTCAAGCAGAGCGTGTGCTTCATCATGGTGTGTCTCCTACCCGACGTACAACAACGAAAACCCGTGCTCCTGCGCGTGCGTGACGCCGACGACACCGGCCGCCACGATGCGGGCGCTCGGAATGAGATTGGCGGTCATCTCCTTGAGGACGGCGTCGGTATCCCCGCCCTGGCCGGCGATACGGCCCGCCAGACCGCGGCTGGCGCTGCCGCACACGATGAACTGCACGCCGCGCCTGGCCAGGCCCGACAACTGCATCCGCTCACCGGAGTTGAAGGGGTTGGCCACCGGCGGGGTCGCGGCCTTCGAATCGAGCAACGTGCCGTGCTTCGACCAGATGGCGTCGTTGTAGCCGTAGGCCGTCGCCGAGTGCCGCAGCACCACGATGAGTGCCAGCTCAGACTCCGCGATGTCGTAGCCGGCCTTGCTGTGCGTAAACAGATTCCCGGCAAAGCGAATGCCGTCGGGCATGCCGTCCGGGGTCACGACGTCGAGCACCACGCGGTGCTTCCCCGGCATGGCCGACATCCAGGCGTCGATCGCATGGGCGGCGGGGGTGAAGGGCGTAGCGGAGGGTTCGGCGCCGGCCGGCCGCGGGCCCAGGGCCGCCGCCGTCGCCACGGCGCCAAGGCCGGTGATGAGCGTGCGACGGGTCTTGATCGACTTCGACATGCGTGTGCTCCCAAATAGCCGCGTGGCCGCGCCACGCACCTTGGTCCTCGCGCCACGAGGGGCGGTCAGCCGCCTTGGGCACCCATGGATTGTATGCGCGCCCGCTGTCGAGGTCGATGGGGTCCGTCCCGGCGGGCTATCTCGTGCGGGCCAGCCCCTCGCGCGCCGTCGCCGACGCCGGGTCGAGCCAGAGGGCTTCGGCGAACAGCCGCCGTGCGTCGGGCCGTCGGCCGTCGGCCAGGGCCAGCAGGCCAAGGTTGGTGTAGGCGGTGCTGTCGTGCGCGTCGAACACCAGCGACCGCTCGAACATCGCGCGGGCCAGCTCCGGCTGCCCCAGCTTCGTGTGGGCGGCGCCAGCCAGGTCGTACACCGGGGCGTATGAGGCGTCGAGCGCGATGGCGCGGTTGGCATGGATCAGAGCCGTGCCCGCGTCGTTCTTCAGGATGGCGGAGACGGCCTCGTAGAAAGCGGTGGCGGCGCGGTCTGGATACGCCTGCCGGAGCGCGGCGACCGCCGCGTCGAGAGCCGTGCTGTCGCCGGCATCGGCCAGGAGCGCCGCCACCTGTTCGAGCGCCTCGGGAGGCGGTGGCGTGGCCGCGGCGGCCGCGCGCGCCAGTGCCAGCGCGTCGTCGCGCGCGCCACTGGCCGCGAGCAGCTTCGACCCCGCCACCGTGCGGGCGACCGAGGGCGTGCGGTCGCCGCCGAGCGTCTTCACCCACGAGAGCGCGTCGGCGCTGCGCGTGAGCAGCACGGCGGAGCGGACGAAGCCGTCGAGCGCGACGGCGTCGTCGGGGTCGAGGCGCAGCGCCCGCACGAAGTCGTCGTAGGCGAGGCTGTGCACGTCGGACCTGGCCAGCATCACGGCGCGACGGCGCCACGCGGCGCCGCCGGCCGTAGCGTCGGCCTCGGCTCGCACGAGCGCAGGTGGTCCCGTACCTGGCGCGCGCAACGCGCGCAGCGCGGCGCCGTTCTCGCCGCCGCTCCGGCGGTGAATCTCGCGTGGCGCCGAGAACTCGAGCGTCATGCGGTCGTCGGTGAGCACGGGCGCCCCGGCCGCATAGCGCGCGAGCTCGGCTGGACCCGCCACAAAAAGTGACAGCACCGAGAAAGCCTCGAACGCGCCCACGCGCTGCAGGTCCTCGGCCACGCCAGGGCGGGTCCAGTGCCGCGCCACGGCGTCGAGCCTCGCGCTGACGCCACCGTTGCGGGCTTCGCCTAGGGGCGGGACGGTGCCGATAAAGAGGACGTCGTGCTCGCCGATGAGCCAGGCCGTGGCATCGGGGAAGACGCCCGTGAACGTGGCGGCGATCGATCGCAGGTCGCCGTCGCCGATGTTGTAGGCGTTGGCCCACTGGCAGAAGACGCCCCCGGGTGCAAGCCGGGCACGCGCCTCGGTAAAGAACTCCTGCGTGAAGAGCGCGGCCACGCCGGCAATCCACGGGTTCGACGGCTCGGAGATGATGACGTCGTAGCGGCGGCGCGACAGGTGCAGGTGCGAGCGCCCGTCGCCGACGATGAGACGCGTGCGCGGATCGGCGAGCGCGTGACGGTTTTCCGCCAAGAAGAATGCCGAGGCCTCGACGACCTCGGGCGACAGCTCCAGCACGTCCACGCGCGATACAGGATGGGTGAGAGCGGCGCCGACGGTCACGCCGCTGCCGAGGCCCACGACGGCCACCTCACGCGGATCGTCGTGCAGCAGCAGCGGCAGGTGCGCCACGAGCTTCTGCGTCAGCATGTCGCCGCGGTTCGACGCGTCGGTCTTGCCGTCCACCGTCAGCGTCGTGGTGCCGGTCAGGGTCTTCACCGACACCGTCGCCGCCGCGCCTTCCTGGTAGTAGCGCAGCGTGCCGGCCTTGAGCAGCGCCTCCACGTCGAGATCCTTTGGCACAAACGGCGCATACAGGTAAGCGCCGCTCGCGAGCAGCTCGCGGTCCCACGGCGGACTCGCGACCAGCGCCACGAGGGCCACGGCCGACGCCGCTGCGCCCGCGAGTTGTCCCGCGCGCGACAGGCCGCCACGCACCACCACGGCCAGCGCGGCCGCCACGAGACACCCGCTCACGACCTGCAGCGTGGTCTGCAGGCCGAAGCGCGGAATCATCACGAAGCCGGCGGCGAGTGAGCCCGACACGGCGCCCACGGTGTTCACGGCGTAGATCATGCTGACGCGGCCCGTGACATCCGCGGCCGTCGCGCCGGCCATGGCGAGCGCGAGCGGGAACGCGGCCCCGAGGCCGAGCGTGGTCGGCAGGATGAGCGCCGCCGTAAGCCACGCGCCGCGCAGGATCCAGTCGTCCGCGCCGGGTGGCATCGTCGCCAGCTGCTGCGCTACCAGGAGCGGCACCTCGCGACCCGCGAGCGCATACGTGTAGCTCGCCGTGATGGCCGCCGCCGCCAGCGTCACGGCCAGCCACGTGGCGGGCCTGGTCGCGCGGCTGACGATCCACGTGCCGAGCCAGGATCCGGCCGCCACTCCCGTGATGACCGCCGCGAGCGTGGCGGCAAACGCGTAGGTGGTGGGACCGAGCACGAGCGCGAGGATGCGCGTCCAGGCGATCTCGTGAAGCAAGGCGGCAAAGCCCGAGAGACCCAGCACGGCGGCGGCGAGCCACAGCCGGTCGGGTGCCGGTTCTGCCGCGTCCGTTGCGTCCGGGCCGGCGGCGGTGGGTTCGCGTCGCGGCGCCGCCGCACGCCGGCCTGTCGGCACTGGGTTGCGGTCGGCCACGCGGGCACGATGGCGCCCTGACACGCGCGCGACCGGCCCGGCCCGTCCCGCATCGGCCTTCGCCGCAAGAAACAGTGCCGCGAGGGCTGAGACCGCGCTGGCGGCCATGCCAATGCCCGTCGACATGGCCACGCCGACGTTGGGGATCAGCACGAAGCCCGCCAGCACCGCGCCCACGGCCGCGCCGGCGGTGTTGGTGGCATAGAGCATCGCGCTGCGGCGCGCGTGTCCATCCGCGTCGCCGGCGAACCATCGGATGGCGAGCGGAAACGTGGCGCCGAGTGCCATGGCCGGCAGCATCACCATGGGGAGGCACGACAGGACGCGCACGAGGGGGAAGAGGGCGCCGCCCACGCCGTCCTGGTAGGCCCACCGGAAAAGCGGCGTGAGGGCGGCGATCTGCCACGGCAGGGCAAAGGCCGCAAGGGCCGCCGCGAGTTCGAGCGCGGCATACGCGCGCAGTGCCTGCCCGCGTGTGAGCGACTGCGCCCACCGGCCGCCCGCGCCCGCGCCAAGCGCGAGTCCAAGCAGGAACGCGCCCACCACCGTGCTGGCGGCGGCCGTCGTGTGACCGAGCTGCAGCGTGAGCAGCCGCGTCCACGTGACCTCGTACACGAGCCCGGCCAGGCCGGAACAGGTATAGGCAACGAGGAACAGCCAGCGCACGACCGGCTCAGTCTATCGAGACTTACCTGCGTTGGCGACGAGGCTGTCGCATCCAGCCCACCAGGCACAGGACGCCCCACCCGAGTGCGAAGACGCTCCACACCACTGGTACGAACGCCGCACCGGTGCGTCCGGAGCCGTCGGCGGCGATGCAGGTGGCGGCATCGAGCGAGAAGACCTGCTGCTGCCGGCCGCCGCGAGAGACCGCTTCGCCCCGATCGCCGACGCGCACGGTCTTCTGCACGTAGCTCGTCTCCAGCCGGTCGCCGGCCGCACACACCACCCGTGCCAGCGGCTGGAACACGCCGTCGCCGATCGTGTCATTGGCGCGCAGGTACAAGAGGCCGAACGCGCTGAGCGTGCTCAGCACGACCCACACGATGCCCATCTGGGCCCACAGCGGCGCCTGCTGCTTCTTTGCCATGCTGTTGCTTCGCTGATCGCCTACGGGAGACCAGGACTGCGATCGAAGATGGCTTCGAGCCGGACGCGACCCTTGCTGCCGGCCTCGCGATACACGAGGTCCACAGGCCAGACGTTCCGGTCGCCGAAGGCCTTGGCGAGTGCCTGTTCGAGCGCCTTGGTTGTTCCGGCGCGTGTGGAAAAGAGGTTGTCGAACGCCACATGCTCATACTCGGCCGTGGCGTAGACGGCGGGCTGAGCGGAATCGCGAATCGCGAAGCCCGCGCCACGAAACGGAACCGAGGCGAGGAGCCGGCCTGCCGACAACCCGGGGCCGAAACTGCCCGCCGAAGATGCCTCGACGATGCAGGTGGGCGCGGCCTCGGCCTGCCCTGGCGCCCGCCGGGTCATCAGCACGGACACCGCGCTCGTGCCGTCCACGCCGCTGCCACGCGGTAGCCGTCGGCAGCATGAGCCGTCACGCGGTGCGCGAGGCCCTGCGACGTCCCTTCGGATTCGAGTACCTGCTCGGCCCGCGACGCGACGCCTGCCGGGTCGCGCTCCCCAAGGAACACCACTTGCGGCACGGTCCCCGCCCCGGCAGGCGGCGCCCACTCCACGCGGGTAATCGTGAAGCCGTCAGCCAGGGTCGCCTCGAGCGCGCGCCATTCCCCACGGCCCGACGTGTAGATCGCGCGATACTCGCGAGGCTCGAGCGAGTCCGAGGGATTGCGCATCATGAGCGCGACTTGCGGCCCCTCGTTGCGGCCGAGCGCACTGAGGCTCGTGAACCCGCAGACGTGATGCCCCACCATGCCGGCCTTCGTCAGCGCCACGTCGAACGGCGTGCGGCCAGCCCCGGCAAATCCGCTCACCACACGGTACTGCACGGTGGACGGCGTCGTCATGGGGCGGACGAGCACGGTGACGAGGTCGCGCAGTGCCACGCCGGGCTCCGGCCGCGCCACGGCGCCGCACCAGTACCCCTTGTCGCCGAGAGCGTTCAACGCCGCTTCGGCGCGGTCGGGCGGCTCGAGGACGACGGCGAAGCGGGCCTCCTGTCGGGCTGCAGGCCGAGACCCGAGCAGCAGGCCAACGGCCAGCGTCACGCCTCCCAGTCGACACGCGAACTCGCCGCGAGGCATTCCGAAACCCTACTCGATCTGCGGGCACCGTGCGCCTGCAGCCGGTCAACGTTGGCGCGCTTTTTTGACGCCGTCGGATTCGCGGCCCATCATGATTCCTGGAGTAACCTCCGTGGCGTCTGAAGACATGACGGAGTCTCACCATGAGCTCAACCACGATTCGCCGGATCGACGACGCCACGCCGGTGCATGCCGCCACCGACTGGAAGATGGCCGCGCTCTCGATCGCCGCGGCCGTCGGCCTGGTGTGGTGGTTCGAGTTGCCGCTCGACTTCGACGTGAACGCGCCGTCGTTCAACCCGGCGGTCTTCGTGCCCGTAGTTCTGGTCGTCTACGGCATCGTCCAGGCCCTGAAGTTTCTGCGCGGACGCCGCGTGGGCAGCCGATTCGGCGTGTCGACATTCGAAATGCACGGCCACACCGTGGCCACCGGCGCAACTCTGCGCGGCCGGGTGATCACGTCGCGCAACCTGAGTGGGCCCGGCGGGTTTCTCCTGCGCCTCCGGTGCGTCGAGGAGAAGCGCTACGCGGATCAGGCGGGCAGTCATGCCAGGAACCACCGCGATCGCATCCAGTGGGAGGCGGAGCACACCGTGCAGTCGCTCGAGTCGAGCTCGCACGGCGTGCCGGTGGAGTTCGCCATTCCTGCCGATGCGGCCGACGGCCGGACCGCGGGGAATCGACTCCGGTGGCTGCTCGAGGTCGAGGCCACCGTGGGTGGGGCGCGGTATGAAGCACTCTTTGGCGTGCCCGTTACGATCGCCGATGACTGAAGGCGCGTCGGTCGACGCGGAGCTGACGGCCTCGACGTAGAATTGGCGGCGCGAGGAATCCCTGATGTCGAGATTGAGCGTTTCCCTGTTCGCCGCCGTCCTCACTGCCGTCACGTCTGTGGGCGCCCAGCAATCCGCCCCGGCGCGCCCCGCGCCCGGCCCGATGGCGTCGGTGGCCGACCGCACGGCCGGCCTGCGAAAGATCGATGGCTACTTCCCGCTGTATTGGGACGACCGCGCCGGTGCCATGCTGCTCGAGATCCCGCGTCTCGACACCGAGTTCCTGCTGTCGACCGGGCTCTCGGCTGGCCTCGGGTCAAACGACCTCGGGCTCGATCGCGGTCAGGGCGGTCAGGGGAAAATCGTCACGTTTCAGCGCGTCGGCCCTCGCGTGATGCTCGTGCAGGGCAACCAGTCCTTCCGATCGAGCAGTCCGAACGCGCTGGAGCGCAAATCGGTCGAAGACTCATTCGCCAAGTCCATTCTGTGGGGCTTTGCGATTGCGGCCGAGTCGAACGGAACGCTGCTTGTAGATGCCACTGACTTCTTCTTGCGTGACATCCACGGCGCCGCCGGCGGCCTGCGTCCCGGCACCTACCGGGTGGATCGTAACCGCAGCGCGTTCTATCTGCCCAACACCAAAGGGTTCCTGAAGAACACGGAAGTGGATGTGATGCTGACGTTTGGCAACGAGGCCGCCGGCGGCGGCCGCGGCGGCGGTGGTGGCCCGACGCAGGGCCCGGCACCGATCGGCGCGGCTGGCGGAACGGGCGGTGGCGGCGGCTTTGGCGGCAACCTCTTCAACGGTTCGGTTGCCAGCGTGACCCCGACCGCCGATTCGGTCACGCTGCGTGAGCACGTGTCGATGGTGGAATTGCCCGACGGCAACTACAAGCCGCGCGTCGATGACCCACGCGCCGGCTACGGCGGCCTGAGCTTTGTCGATTACAGCATCGCCATCGGCGAGCCCATGGTGTTTCGCTATCTGCGCCGGCATCGGCTCGTGAAGAAAGATCCATCGGCGGCCATCAGCGAGCCGGTGGATCCGATTCGCTACTGGGTGGATTCGGGCGCGCCCGAAGACGTGCGCAAGGCGCTCATCGAGGGCGGCTCATGGTGGAACCAGGCGTTTGAAGCCGCAGGCTTCCGCAACGCCTTCAAGGTCGAGGTGCTGCCCGACGGTGCCGACGCCATGGACATCCGCTACAACATGATCAACTGGGTGCATCGCTCCACGCGCGGCTGGAGTTCGGGCGGCAGCGTGAGCGACCCGCGCACGGGCGAGATCATCAAGGCGACCGTCACGCTCGGCTCGCTGCGCGACCGCCAGGACTACATGATCTTCGAGGGCCTCCTGTCGCCCTACGAGACGGGCACCGAGAAGCCGTCGATTCTGTACAACACGGCGATCGCCCGCATCAAGCAGCTCTCGGCCCACGAGATCGGCCACACGCTCGGCCTGGGCCACAACTACTACGACAGCAGCAAGGGCTGGATCTCGGTGATGGACTACCCGCATCCGCTCGAGGAACTGAAGGCCGATGGCACCATCGATCTGTCGAAGGCGTACGAGGCGCGGATCGGCGACTGGGATAAGGTGGCGATCAACTTCGGCTACCGGCAGTTTACGGGCGCCACCGAAGACGCATCGGCACTCACGAAGATCATCGACGACGCGTGGGCGCAAGACCTGCGCTACTTCACGAACCAGGACACCGACATTCACCCGCGCACCGAGCAGTGGTCCAACGGCGTGAACCAGGCCGATGAACTGAACCGGCTCATGAAGATCCGCCGCGCGGCACTCGATCGCATCGGTGAGAAGACCATTCGCCTGGGCGCGGCGATGACCACGATTGAAGAGCCGCTCGTGCCGATCTACATGTATCACCGATACGCCGTGGAGGGCGCGTCGTCGATGATCGGCGGGCAGGACTTCGTCTACGCCATGCGCGGTGATGGCCGTACGCCGGTGAAGTGGGAATCGGCGGCGAATCAGCGCAAGGCGCTCGAGGCCCTGGCCGGCACGCTGAAGCCGTCGGAACTCACGGTGCCGAAGAAGATCCTCGATGCGATTCCTCCGCGTCCCCCAGGGTTCGGCCTGCATCGCGAGCTGTTCCCGCGCACGACCGGCGAGGGCTTCGATCCGCTCAGCCCGGGCACCATCGCCGCGGATGTCACCATCGGCTTCGTGCTGCAGCCCGACCGTGCCGCGCGCATGGTGGCCCAGAACGCCGTGGACCCGACCCTGCCGGGCTTGGGCGAAGTGATCGACCGCTTCACCAAGGCCACTTTCGACGCGACGACCGCCTCGCCCTATGAAGCGGAAGTGCGCCGCGCCGCCGAGCGCGTGCTGGTCGACCGCGTGCAGTGGCTGGCGATGTCCGCGCCCAATGGCCAGGTACGCGCCGTCGCGTCGCTGAAACTGCAACGTCTGGCCGCGCGTTTGCGCGCTGCGCCTGTCACCAAGGGCGAGGCCGACCAGGCACAATCTGCACTGCTGGCCGCCGACATCAAGCGCTTCCTCGAGCGGCCGAGCGCCGACCCGTCGAAGATCATGCCGGCCGCCCCGGCGCCGCCAGGCGCGCCGATTGGCGACCTGGGACAGGACTGGCTACTGTCGCCGCCCCGGTGCATGTGGGACGACGCCAACCCCGGCGCGTGGCTGTTTTTTCAACCTGGGATGTAGCGACTTGTAACGGGGCCTGTCACCGTCACATCTCGTGGCGGTGCAGGTTGTTCGACCGTGCAGATTCTGCGCGCTGACTACATCTTCCGACCGGCCATGGGACGCTTGATCTGCGCGACGGTGTTGCGGACGCCGATCTCGTGGAAGACCTTGCCGAGTTCCTTTGTGGATGGGTGGGGATTGCCGGTCCGGCCGTTTGTTCACGCGCGTCGCCGATTCCGGACGCCGTCCCCCGTCATCCGCCGCACGGGCCGGGGGCGTCTGTCCCGTCGGATCGACCGGCACGGTCCTGTAGATCGGCCGCACGTGCTGTCCCGGCACCGGACCGTCAGCGCCACGACCCACGCCACGCTCGTCACGGCACCCGGGTCCGGCTTGGGGGTGCGTGTTGAGCCTGGGGCCATCGGCTACTATCAGGACGAACATGCCCAACCATCCGCGTCCGGCGGCGATTCCGCGTGGTGAGTCGCATGTGCACCCACCTCCGGATGCGCCGGCCTATCGCGCCACCGAACTACGCCACCCGACGCAGCCGCTCGTGATCATTCCACAGACCCTGACCGAGCTGACGGGACCGGTGTTCGGTCACGACGCGGTCGGCCCGCTCGACCACGACCTCACACGCCAGCACTCCGGGGTGCCGGTGGGGCAGCGCATCATCGTCGAAGGCCGTGTGCTCGACGAGGGCGGCCGTCCGGTGCCGCACACGCTCATCGAGGTGTGGCAGGCGAATGCGGCAGGCCGTTACGCCCACCAGGTGGACCAGTGGAACGCGCCGCTCGACGGCAACTTCACTGGGGCTGGCCGCTCGCTGACCGACGCCGAGGGCCGATATCGCCTCGTCACGATTCAGCCCGGCGCGTATCCGTGGCGAAACCACGCGAACGCGTGGCGCCCGGCGCACATTCACTTCTCGCTCTTCGGGCAGGCGTTCCTCACACGGCTCGTGACGCAGATGTACTTCCCGGGCGATCCTCTCCTGGCGATCGATCCCATCTTCAACGCGGTCCCCGACGAGCGAGCCCGTCAGCGGTTGATCGCGCGCTTCGATCTGCCGACGACAGAGTCGGCCTTCGCGCTCGGCTACCGGTTCGACCTCGTGCTGCGCGGCCGCGACCAGACCCCGATGGAGGCATGACCATGGCGGGATTGACGCCGTTCCAGACTGTGGGACCCTATTTGCACATCGGGCTTCGTGCGGGACTAGGCCCCATGACCTCGCCTGACGCCGCGACGCCGGTGGTGATACAGGGCCGGCTGTTCGATGGCGCCGGCGCCGGGATCAGCGACGGCGTGCTCGAATTCTGGGCGGCCGGATTCGACGGCGTGGGCCGTGTGTGGACCGCGGCCGACGGCAGCTACCGGCTCGACGCCGTGATGCCGCTCACGCACGTGGACGCGGCGGGCGTGGTGCAGGCCCCGCACTTTGCGGTGCGCGTGCTCGGACGCGGCATTCTCACGGAGTACCTGACGCGCGTGTACTTCGGCGGTCACGCCGACAACGACCGTGACGCCGTGCTGCAGACCGTGCCGTCCCACCGCCGTGGCACACTCGTGGCCGCGCCTGGCGTCCCGGCCGAGTATCACTTCGACATCGTCGTGCAGGGCGAACACGAGACCGTCTTCTTCGACGTCTAGACCGAGGGGCGCCTGCCCATGGGCCTGATCATTCGCCAGTCCCTGGGAATCATGTGAGGCACGGTTCCGGGACACTAGCGCCGGCTGAGCATCACGAGCACCGGCACGAGCACTGCCGGCCCGACAATCACCATCGCCATGCCCCAGCGCAGCAACACGGACCGCAGTCGCGGACGGTCCTCTTCAGCGGCCGAGGCAATCAACGTGGCGCCCGTGTTCGAGAACGGCGACGCGTCGACGATGGTGGCGCATACGCCGAGTGCCGTGATGAGCGCCCAGCCTGCCACCTCTCCTGAGGCCGCCAGCGGCACCGCCATGGGCACCAGCGCCGCCAGTACTCCAGTCGTCGACGCAAAGGCCGACACCAGCGCCGCGATCATGCACACGACCATCGCCGCCGCCAGGGGCGATCCGATCCCAAGCGCCGCCTGCCCCAGCAGGCCCACCGCGTTCACGTGTTGCAGGACGCCGACAAACGTCACGATGCCACCGACGACGACGGCCGAGGACCAGTCGATTCGGGCAAAAGCCTTGGCGCCGAGCGTGGGATCGATGAGGGTCAAGACGGCACCGAACGCGAGGGCGGTGACACCGATGTCGGGCTCGACCCCGAGCAGTGCGCAGGCGATGATGCTCACGACCAGTCCGACGAGACACGCCATCGTGGCGGCCTGTCCAGGCTGGAGGGGCGCTGGTGGCGTCGCGTCTGCTGGCGCGAGACGTGCTGCCGCGCTCAGCGGCACGTCGCCGGCATGGCGCGAGGTCGACCCGAGCAGTGGACGGCGAAACAGGGCGAGCGCCGCGCCGAGCAGCGCGAGATTTGCCGCGCAGGCCACGGCGAGGAGCGTGAACACATCGAGGTCGATCCCAGCCTGCCGAGCGATGCGGTAGGTCACGATGCCAAAGAGGCTCGTTGGCGCGAACGCGCCCGCGCTGATGCCGGAGTTGATCGCAATGGCCATCAGCACCGGGTCGAGGCCCGCGCGCCGCGCCACCGGCATCCCGACCGGGGCCAGCACCAGACCGGCCTGCGGCGAGCCCATGGCGGAGGCGACGGCCGAGAGCGCGAAGAAGACCACCGGCAACGCCATCGGTCTGGGGCCGGTCCTGGCGAGCACGGCGATAATCACGCGGTCCACGGTGCCGTTGACCTGCGCGATGCCGAAGAAGTACGTGACGCCGACGAGCAGCACCAGGATGCCGACGGGGAATCCGCCCACGACGTCGCGCAGCGGCATGCCCGCGAGCCACACGCCCGTCCCGCACGCCGCGGGAATCATCAGGATGCCGAGGTGCGCCTTGCGGATGGTTGCAAGGCCGAACACCGTGACGAAGATGGCAATCGCGACGATCGGCACGAACATGCCCGGGCATGGTAACCGTTTGCGTGGCGCAGTCCGCGAGTATCATCGTCACGTCGTCGACGCCACCGACGGGCCATCCAGCCCGCCCCGGGCGCGGGCGGCCGACGTTTCGCAGCCATGACTTACGACGGCGTCCTTCCGTTCACGACCGCTCGACGCGTGCAGACGATGCTCGACGTCGAGGTGGCTCTTGCCGACGCGTTGGCCGAGGTCGGCGTGATTCCGGTCTTGAGCGTGCCGCCGATTCGCGCGGCTGCCCGCATGGAGTTCTACGACGTGCCGGCGCTGGAGGCCGCGGCCGCAAGTGCAGGCAACCTTCTCATCCCACTGGTGCAGGCGCTGCGGCGCCTGGTGGCGGAGGCCGACGTGTCGGCGGCCGGCCACGTGCACTGGGGCGCGACGAGTCAGGACGTGATCGACACGGCCCTGGTTCTCCACCTGCGGGACGCAGGGGCGGCAGTGCTCGCGTCGCTCGATCGGGCGGCCGACGGCGCGGCGGATCTGGCACGCCGTCATGCCGACACGCCGATGGCCGGTCGCACTTGGCTGCAGCAGGCGACGCCGACGTCGTTCGGCGCCAAGGCGGCCGGATGGCTCGATGGCCTCGGCGGAGCCCGTGCGCGGTTGGCGACGTCGCTCGACGACGCACTCGTCGTGCAGTTGGGCGGCGCCACCGGCACCTTGTCGAGTCTTGGCCCGGCTGGACCCGCCGTGGCTGCGGCGCTGGCGACGCGGCTCGGGCTACGCGTGCCCGACATGCCGTGGCATACCGAACGCGGGCGCCTTGTGGCGGTGGCGTGCGCGCTCGGCATGGCCTGCGGCACCCTCGGCAAAATCGGGCGCGACCTCGCGCTCCTGGCGCAGACCGAGGTCGGGGAGGTCACCGAGCCCGCGGCCGCGGGCCGCGGCACGTCGTCGTCGATGCCGCACAAACGTAATCCCGTCGCGGCCGCGGTCGCCGTTGCGGCGGCGATTCAGGCGCCGGGCCTCGTGGCCACGATGCTGGTAGCGATGCCGCAGGAACACGAGCGGGCGCTCGGGGGATGGCAGGCGGAGTGGGACACGCTGCCGGCGCTCGTGGATCTGGCCGCACGGTCGTCGGCGGCGATGGCCGACGTACTGCCACAGCTGGTCGTGCACGAGGACCGCATGCGCGCCAATCTCGACGCTGACGGCGGCGTGGCCCGCGCGGAGGGACTGGTGGCGGCCCTGGCGCCGCGCATCGGACGCGGGGATGCGCTCTCGCTGGTGGAACGCGCCTGCGCGGCGGCGGGGGCGCAGGGGCGCTCGCTCGCCGAGGTGGCCGCGGCCGAGCCTCGCATCCGGGATCTGCTTGATCCGGCGTCGATCGAACGGGCCCTGGCGCCAGGCGGGTTCGTCGGGTCGAACCGGATACTCGTAGACCGCGTGCTCGCACGCTGGCAGCGCGCGACGCGCTGAGGAGCCACCCATGGACGAAGGCCAACGCCGCGAGGCCGGCATGACCATCAGGCGGATGGTACTCGGCGACGCGCATGTGGACCGCGCCGTGGCCGCCACCACGCCGCTGACCGCCGAGTTTCAAGACCTGATCACGCGCTATGCGTGGGGCGAGATCTGGACGCGCCCAGGGCTCGACGTGCGCAGCCGGCGCATCCTCGTGATCGGCACGATGGTGGCCCTCGGCCGGTGGGAGGAACTGCGGATGCACATCCGGGCGGCGGTCGTCGAGGGCGGCTTCAGCGCCGACGACATCAAGGAGATCCTGCTGCAGCAGGCGATCTACTGCGGCGTGCCTGCGGCCCATCATGCGCTCCACGAAGCGGCGGCCGTGCTGGGCGAACTGGGACTATCGGGCTAGGCGGTCCTCGCGATGCCACACCATACGACCGACGACGGATGCCGCCTGGCGTTCTCGCTCGCGGGTTCTCAGACCGCGCCTGCCCTGGTTCTCTCAAATTCACTGGGCACCGACCGCAGCCTTTGGGACGCGCAGGTCGACGCCTTCGCCCAACGCTACCGGCTGCTCACCTACGACACGCGCGGCCACGGCGCGTCAGACGCGCCGGCGGGCGACTACGCGATCGACCGTCTGGGGCGGGACGTGCTGTCGCTCATGGACCACGTGGGCATGGACCGCGCCCACGTGTGTGGCGTATCGATTGGCGGCCTGACCACTCTGTGGCTCGGCGTCCACGCGCCCGACCGGGTAGCCCGGCTCGTGCTCGCGAACACGGCCGCCAGAGTCGGCTCACTCGAGTTCTGGCACGAGCGGATGCGCGTGGCGTGCGACGAAGGCCTGGGCGTGCTGGCCGACGGCACGATGCAGCGGTGGTTCAGCGAACGATTCAGACGCGTCGAGCCCAGGGTCGTCGCGCGGATGCGCGCGACACTGCTGCGCGTTCCGCTGGCCGGGTATCTGGGGTGTTGCGCGGCGCTGCGCGATGCGGATCTTCGAGCCCTGGCGTCGCACGTGCAGGCGCCGTCACTGGTCGTGACCGGCACCGAAGACGTCGCCACGCCGCCATCGGCGGGGGAGTGGCTGGCCGAGGCCATTCCCGACGCCCGGCTGCTGGCACTCGACGCCGCGCACCTCTCGAATGTCGAACGCGCGCTGGAGTTCACGCGCGCGGTGCTGGAGTTCTTCGAGCGCTAGCGGTCCATGCCGCCGCGCGGCTTCGGCATCGCCTTGGGGTCCGGCGGTTCGGGCGTGTGTTTGTAGTTCAAGTTCGGCTGGTGCTTCTGCAGGTGCTCGACGTCCTTGTTGTTCTCGTTGCACGTATACGGCAACAGGCGATCCCCGGGCTTGCCACGCGTGAACGTGCGGGTGATGGACCATGGCCGGGTGAAGAACACCGGGTCGTCGTAGGTGACAATCCACTGGACGGTGTCGGCACCCGTCTTCTGGAACCGTTCGGTGAGACGCAGTTGCGGGCTGTGCTCGTGGCCCGCCGTGTCGAGCCACGTGCGCACGTCGATGCCCGTCGTGTCGACGACCAGCGTGTCGCCCTCCCACCGGCCCACCGAATGCCCCATGAAGTACGGATACTCGGCTACATCCTCGGGATGGCCGCGACCGTCCATGTAGATCGCCCGCCAGATGGCCTGATACTCGAACAGAATCCCCACCATGTCGGCCTGCTGCACGAGCAGGAATGGAAAGGGCGCGGTGAAACCGCGCGACGGACCCACCGGCAAACAGATCGCGGTCGGGTCTTGCGACGTGTCCACGGTGCGCCACCTTTCGGCGCCAAGCTCGGTAAACGGCGGCTGGCGGCCGAGCGCCACTGACAAGTCCGGCGTGTACTGGTTGATCCAGAAACCGCTGAAGTCCGGGCGTGTTGCCGAGGCACCCGTTGCCGTCGGCTGCGACCACGCGGGTTGGGGAGACAGCAGCGCCGCACTCAGCACGATTGCGGCGCCCAGCATCAGCCGTGAGTCAGGCGTTCGCATGGGCGCTACCGGCCGGGGGCAGGCGGCTTCGGGGCGGTCGGCGGTGGCGCCCCAGTGCCGTAATACTGTTGACCGCCGAGCACTTCGCGGCCGTCGGCCAGCGTGGCGGCACGCATGTTCGCCAGCTTGCTGCCGTCGCGAGCCAGGTAGCCGTCCACCTTCACGACGTCGCCGATCTTCAGTGAGTCTTTCCGCCATCCCGCCCGGTACAGTGAGTTGGGGGCGCCACCCTCAATTGACCAGTGCGCGACCGCGCCGGCCGCTTCGGCCACGTCCAGGTAGAAGTAGACGTGGGGGTTCATCCATTCGATCTTCGTGACGGTGCCTTGGAGTGTCACGGGCTTGTCACGGTCGTACTCGGCGGCAAACGAGTGATGCGCCAGTACGGGCCAACTGGCCACTCCCACCGCCACGGCGAAGAACACCGCCGCCAGGCTTCGGCTCATTGCAGACCTCCCAAATTCGATCGGACCGGATGTGCGAATAGCAGCCTATACCGAGGAGTCATGGAAAGGAATCCCCAAACGGGGGCTGTTCAGGGCCGAAACAGCTTGGTGTAGAAGCCGCTCGTCTTCACGCTAATGGTCACCGGCTGGTCGTTCAGGTTCTGCCAGAACCAGCCATGATTGCCGGCCATGGGCGCTTCGAAGGCGCCGTGGCCGGACGACTCGAACTCGCCGGTCCAGTAGCTGCGGTCGCCGGTGCCTTTGTCGAGCGACTCGCCGTGCATGTCCACGTCCACGCCGCCGCCCGACGACGTCCACGAGAACACCAGGCGCTCGCCGGCGGCCATCTGCGCCTTGATCTCGGCGCCCTCGCCGGCGGCCAGCGTGACCGACATCGCGTCGGTGCGATAGGGCGTGGGGCTCTTGAAGAGCGAGCCAGCCGCAGCCGTAGCGCCGTCGGCCCCCGCGGCGCTCGTGGGCAGCAGCGCGGCGGCGGCCTCACGCGCGCGGTAGAGCCCGAGGGCCGTGCCGATGCCGGTCGGGTCGATGCCGTACTCGGCCGGCAGGATCACCGTCACGAGCAGCACGCCGGCGATGCTGGCAGCCAGCAGCGTGGCGCGTAGCAACCTGGCGGATGGCGGCAGGTCGGCAGAGGTCGGCGCAGCGACGGGCGCGGTTGGCAGCATGAACGGAATCCATCGGAAGGGCGCGCCGGCGTCCGGTTGCTGGCGCCCCCGCACGGCTATGACACGAAATACCCGGTGAGCTGGTAGCCCATCAGCGCGAAGCCGCAGGCCATCACGAGGACGTTGGCCGCAAACGCCTGACGCGAGAACGTGGCCGCGCGGCGCCAGTAGGCCATGGCCAGCAGAATCGCCGCGAGCGCGAGCACCTGGCCGATCTCGACGCCGGCGTTGAAGGCCACGATCTTCGGCGCGAGTCCCGCGCGCGGCAGCGCGAAATCCTGCAGCTTGGTGGCCAGGCCGAACCCGTGAATCAAGCCGAAGAGGAAGACGGCCGCCTTCGTATCGGGTTGCACCCCGAACCACACGCGGAATGCGCCCAGGTTGTCGAGCGCTTTGTAGACGACCGAGAAGCCGATGATGGCATCGACCAGGTACGGGTCCACGTGCGTGCCGCTCAGCACGCCGTAGAGCAGCGTCACACTGTGGCCCACGGCAAAGAGCGTCACGTAGATCCCCACGTCGCGCATGCGGTAGAGGAAGAAGATCACGCCGAACAGGAAGAGCAGATGGTCGTAGCCCGTGACCATGTGCTTGGCGCCCAGATACAGGAACGCCATCAGGCCGCCCTGTTCCATGAAGGCGCGGTCGGTGGCCGACACGCCGTGCGCCTCGGCCGTCGCGGTGGCGACCGCCAGACAAACGCCGACCAGACACGCCACGCGCAGGGCCTGCCAGACGTTCGAATTCGCACGGGGCCATGCCATGGGTTGCTGAGCGTACCACAGCGTTTGTCGGAGGCCGCGGCGCGTGTGGCCATGCGCGCGGTGTAGTAGCATGGCGCCGCTATGTCGATACACCGGGTTCGGACGTCGATCGCGCTGCTGCTCGGCGTGGCGCTGCTCCCCGCGACTGGACTGGCGCAGTCGGTGAAGACGCCCGTGGACGGCGTGACCAACTTCACGCAGGTCGACGTCACGATGGCGTGCGCCGGGGCCACCAAGGCCTCGGCCGTGTCGGGCCTCAAGATCCTGGGCTTCAAGACCATCGTCAACCTGCGGATGGCGTCGGAAGACGGTGCCGACCTGGAGGGCGAGAAGGCCGCCGCGGCCGCCGCCGGTCTGCGCTACGTGCACCTGCCGTTCAACACGCCGACCTCCCACGACGAGAACGTCGAGCCGACCGTGCAGGAGTTCCTGCGCGTCACGACCAACCCGGCCAACCAGCCGATCTTCGTGCACTGTGCCGGTGGCGGCCGCGCGGCGGCGATGTGGCTGGTAAAGCGCGTCGTCGTCGATGGCTGGGACGAGGCCCGCGCCTGGGCCGAAGCGCTACAGTCGTACGACGACGCGGCGTCGCCGGCCCTCAACTGGGCGAAGGTCTACGCGGCCGCGCACAGGTAGGCCGCGTTCAGCGTAAGCCCTCGAGCTCGTCCCAGCGCGCATACGCGGCAAGAAGTTCAGCGGGCACCGCCTCGAGCCTGGCCATGGTCGCAGCGATGTCGGCGGCTGGCTTCTTGTAGAAGTCAGCAGCCGCGACAGCCGCCTCGAGGGTGCGGTGTTCGGCTTCGAGCGCGTCGATCCGCTTGGTGAGCCCCTCGCGCTCCTTCTTCTCCTTGTTGGTGGCTTTGCGCTGGGGCGCAGCCACCGCGGCCGGTGCAACCGCTGGCACTGAGGCAGGTGCCGGGGCCGGTGTGGACGCTGGTGCGGATCTCGCGCTCGCACCCGGCGCAGGCCGCTGCCTCAGCCAATCCTCGTAGCCGCCCACATATTCCACCGCGCGCCCGTCGCCTTCAAACGCAATCGTGCTCGTGACCACGTTGTCGAGGAACCGGCGGTCGTGGCTCACGAGCAGCAGCGTGCCGGGCCAGTCCACGAGCTGCGCTTCGAGCAACTCCAGTGTCTCGAGATCGAGGTCGTTGGTCGGCTCGTCGAGCACGAGCACGTTGGCGGGCCGCGTGAAGAGCCGTGCCAGCAGCAGGCGATTGCGCTCGCCGCCAGACAGCGCCTTCACCGGCGACCTGGCGCGGTCGGGCGCGAACAGGAAGTCC
>JANMDX010000063.1:0-9585 GCA_031376505.1 Acidobacteriota bacterium | reverse complement strand
TGCGGGGTGCTCGGCGGCATCCACTGTCCAGCGCCGTGCTTGACCCGACCGCCGCCAAGCACCTGTAGACTTGCTACGACCGATGAAGACCGAAGACTGATTCGACTGAACCAACCCGTCCACGGGATCGGATCAGGCCCAAAGCGCCGTACACTCCGCGGCGAGACTATCAGGGCGTCTCGACTCCCGCCGCCCTGGCTCGCGCGGCAGAAGCGGCGACGAGGTTCAAGGCAACGACGAGCAAGTGAGCCGAAGAGCTCCTCCTTCGGCTCCGTGGCGGGACCCAGGGGCAAGTGTTGACCACAACCCTGGGACAGGTACACTGAATCCATCATGGAACTGCATCTTCCGCTTGAACTCGAGGGCAAGCTGGCCGCGGCGGCGAGCCGCCGCGGCGTGTCGGCGGAAGTGCTCGCCCGCGAAGCACTCGAACGCGCGGTCGACTACGACGATTGGTTCATCCGCGAGGTCGAGACCGGCCTGGCCCAGATCGATGCCGGCCAGACGCTGACCCACGACGCGGTGGGTGAGCGGATGGCGAAGAAGCTGGCTGAGCACGACGCCAGACGCTGATGCACCTACGGTGGACGGAGGCTGCGGCGAGCGATCTGGAACGGCCGACTACGTGATCAGCCATGCGCCAGATCGCGCCCCGCGCCTGATCAGGTCAATCTACGAGGCGCCCGAGACGCTGTTGTCGTTTCCACATCGCGGGCGGCCGGGGAAGAGGGTTGGCACACGCGAACTGGTGCTTTCGCCCTTGCCATGGATCGTGGTCTACACGGTGCGGGACAACGTCGTCCACGTCGTTCGCATCCTCAACGGAGCGCAACGATGGCCCTGAAAAATGGCATGCGACAGGGACGAATCGTGCCGACGGCCAGCGGGCAATGGTGGGCAATGCCCGACGGCATCGACGGCATTCATGGCAATGGCGGCAACGCGGCTTCTGTAACTTACAGACTCTAAGGGGGCTGCTTCGCCGTCCGCCCCTTCGGTAGCCGCGCCAGTGTCAGCTTCGCGTTCGCCTTCTAACGCTTGTATCTGATACTCGAGGTCGGCGTAGAATCAGGCCGCCAAGGAGCCAGCCGCCATGTACGTGATTAGCATGCTGACCATCGCGGCGTTGTCGGTGCTGTCGACGGTGTTCGCCCAGCCGGGGACCGAGGACTTCATCCACCTCGAAACCCTATGGAACGCGGCGCACCGGACCGCGGACGCCGAGGCACTCGACCGACTCTGGGCGAGCGACCTCGAGGTGGACGTCCCGGGGATGGCGCCGATTAGCAAGCCGGAAGCGCTCGCGTTCGCCCGCACCGGCCGCATGCGCTTCGAGCGGTACGAAACCTCGCAGATCAAAGTCCGGACCTACGGTGACACGGCGGTTGTCACGGGGCGGCTGCAGAGAACTCGAACCGTCGACAATCGCCAGCGAGCCGACGATTGGCGATTCACGAAGGTCTTCACCCGCCAGGCAGGGACGTGGCGTGTGGTGTCGTTCCACGCCTCCGAATCACCACCGTCGCCGTGATGAAGACGCGGTTCAGGGACTCGCATCCTGAGAGCATCGGTCGGGTGGGCCTTCACGCGAACCTGGCCACGCGGGGGAGCTTCGTAAGGTTCGAGTGCGCGCCCGCGTTCAAGGTATAGGGCGTCGCGATTTGCGCTGTCCCTGTTTTGTACCTGATACTCAGGCTTTGAGTGGATTTGGTGATTTGAGGGCTTCGAATCAGGCCTAAGTCGTTGATGGGGAGTGGACCGCGGGAACGAATCCCACCCTCTCCGCCATAAATAAGTCATTTCAGGTCAATAACTTGCAGTCCGCCAATGGCTGAGCTGTACCTGTTTTGTACCTGAAGTCGCCACGTGGGTGGGTTTTCCACCCTCTCATTCCTGCCAACGGTTCATGGCTTGTCGACCCTGAAACTGTAACGACACTCGGTCATGGACGAGTACTTCTCGACCCGCATGGACGAGGTCGGCGAGCGGTTCCCCAGTCACGTCGAGGCCAAGGCCGAGTTGTTCGACGCATCGAAGTGACCTATGAACAGCGGTGTCGGCACTTCTTGGGCGCGCCGCTCAAGCGTGTGAAACCTGTCACAGGAACTCGTCGCCCGATCCGTCGCCAGGGTCACGCACCCAACGTGGGCTACACTACGCCTCTCGACAATCGGGTCAGCGGCCGTCACTCCTGACCTTCAGGCGGCCCGAGCGACCTGATCTGCGGGCATAGACGCAAGAGCCCACCCGACGACGAATCCGCGTTCCGAACCCCGCGAGGTTCCGCGATGGCCGATGACCTGAATGCCGACCTGCTCGCCGGTCAGACCGTCTCGCACTATCGCTTGATCCGACTGATCGGGGCCGGCGCCATGGGCGTGGTCTATCGCGCGCGTGACGAATCGTTGGAGCGCGATGTTGCCCTGAAGTTTCTCGCGACCGGGGCGGCGACTGATGCGGCGTCGAAGTTGCGCTTCATCCGAGAAGCCAAAGCCGCCAGCGCGCTCGACCACCCGAACGTCGCGACGGTCTACGAAATCGGAGAATGGCGGGACCGACTGTTCATCGCCATGGCGTTCTATGACGGCGAGACGCTGAAGGAACGTCTCGCGCGAGGGACCATGCTTTCCGACGACGTCGTTGGGCTCGTTGGTCAGGTCGCGGCCGGCTTGGCCGCCGCCCACGCCAGGGGAATCGTCCACCGTGACTTGAAGCCCGCAAACATCGCGGTCACAGACCAGGGCACGGCCAAGATCCTCGACTTCGGCCTGGCGAAGTTCAGTTCTTCCGAGCAGGACACCGGCATCCATGTGACGCAGCCCGGAACCACCCTTGGCACAGCGGCGTACATGGCGCCAGAACAAGTGCGCGCCGAAGAGGCGGACTCTCGATCCGATGTGTGGGCGCTGGGCGTTGTCGCCTACGAGATGCTGACGGGGCGCCTCCCCTTCGACGGCGAGAACTCGTTTGCGATCATGCAGGCCATCGTCACCGAGACGCCGCCGTCAGTGGCGAGCCTGCGCCCCGAGGCGCCGCCTGAGCTCGCACGGCTCGTGGAGGCAGCGCTGGAAAAAGACCGGAGCAAGCGCTCGGTCACGTCGGCCGACTTCGTCCGGGCGGCAGCGGCGATCCACGACCGAGCCACGGCGGATCGCACACGGGCGCCGGCGGGCCGGGCGCGGTCGGCGCGAGGACGCGCCGTCGCCGCGGTCGCCCTTGTCGCACTGTCCTTGGCAGGATTCGCCTGGTGGAGACAGCACACGCGCCTCCAGTGGGCTCGTGACGTCGCGCCACTCGAGGTTCGGAGGCTGGCGGACAACGAGCAGTACATGGAAGCGTTCGATGCGGCTGCTCGCGCAGAGGCCGTCATCCCCCAACATCCCGGCCTGGCCGAACTCTGGCCAATCATCTCGCGCACGGCGAGTATTGCAAGCACGCCCGCGGGAGCCGACGTGGTCTATCGGAGGTACGGTGCTCGCGAAGGGGAGTGGAGAACGCTGGGTCGAACGCCACTCGTAGATGTGAAGTACCCAAGAGGACCCTTCGAATGGAAGGTGGCGCTCTCTGGCTACTCGGAAGTGCAGGACATCGGACCGCCGCCGTTCTGGTCCATGCGCACGTCGTACGTCCTCGAGCAACCGCAAGACGTTCCGGACGGAATGGTACGGGTGTCAACGGGTGGCGAACCGTTTCAGATCTTCTTCCCAGGGCTCGATCACCTACCAGAAGTCAAGCTGGATGACTACTGGATCGACCGACACGAAGTCACGAATGCAGAGTTCAAACGCTTCGTCGACGCCGGAGGCTATCGTCACCTCGAGTTCTGGCGCGAGTCGTTCGCGGAGAACGGCAGGATGATTTCGCCTGAGGAGGCATTGCGTAGGTTCGTGGACGCCACCGGCCGCCCCGGGCCGTCAAACTGGGAATCTGGATCCTACCCGGCTGGACAGGACGATTACCCCGTCACGGGCGTCAGTTGGTACGAGGCGGCCGCCTATGCGGCTTCCGTGGGCAAACAGCTCCCGACGGTCTTCCATTGGAGCATGGCTGCAGATCAGCGGATGTCCGGATCCGTGGCACCAGTGAGCAACTTCTCCGCCAGGGGCCCACAGGCGGTTAGCACTTCGCGAGCCTGGAATCGATTCGGTGCAACGGATTTCGGCGGCAATGCGAAGGAGTGGGTGTCGAACTCGACCGGCGACGGCCGGCGCTACATCCTCGGAGGCGCCTGGAACGAACCTGTCTACATGTTCACCGATGGCGACGCCAGATCTCCGATGACCCGGGAGGCCACGTTTGGGTTCCGCTGTATGAAGTTGGTTGGCCCCACGCAAATTGCCGCCGAGATTGCCGGCGAGATCGCGTATCCCTTCCGCGACTACGCTGGCGAACGGCCTGTGAGCGACGAGATCTTCGCGCAGTATCTGAACTTCTACCGCTACGACCGACTGGACTTGGCCACGCGTGTCGAGCGAGTCGACGATTCGGCTGCCGACTGGCGGGTCGAGAAGGTGAGTTTCTCCGCCGCATACGGCGGAGAGCGAATCGTGGCGTACGTATTCCTGCCGAAGAAGGGCACGCCGCCGTACCAGACGGTCGTGTACTTTCCGGGCTCGGGCGCCATCAATACTCGAAACAGCGAGCCCATCAACACCCGAAGCTTCGACTTTCTGCTCAAGAGCGGCAGAAGCGTCGTCTTTCCAGTCTACAAGGGCACGTATGAACGTGGCGGCGGCATCATCTCGGACTATCCGAACATGACCGCGAATTGGCGAGACCATATGGTCATGATTGCCAAGGACCTCGGGCGGACGATTGACTACCTGTCGTCCCGCACCGACATCGCCGCGGATCGGATTGGCTACATGGGCATCAGTTGGGGTGGCGCAATGGGCGCGATGCTGCCCGCCATCGAGCCACGACTGAAAGCATCGGTGCTGCTGGTCGGCGGGTTGTATCAACAACGAAGCCTGCCCGAGGCCGACGCGTTCAACTTCACGCCTCGGGTGAAGATTCCCACGCTGATGCTCAGCGGCCGATACGACTTCTTCTATCCCACCCAGTCGTCCCAGGAACCCATGTTTGCCCTCTTGGGTGCCGCTGCTAACGACAAGAAGCGAATTGTCTACGATACGGGGCACACAATCCCACGGAACGAGTTGATCAAAGAGACACTCGACTGGTTCGACAAGTACCTGGGCCCGACACAGTGACGACCTCGCGGCCGGCCCGTACTGGCTACTTTCTCCATCCGCGTCCTGGCGCCGCCGGTGGCTGGTCGAACTTGCCGCAGCCGGAGCGCTCCAGCTGGTCGGCTAGTCGGGATGCTCGGAATGCTTGGTGCGGTTCGTAGGTAGGATGCTGCGTGCGCGTGCGGCGCTGGTCGCCGAGCATGAAGTCCTGCGGCAGCAGTTGGTGGCGGCGACGTGTCGTCTGCGTGGTAAACGGGTTCGCTGGTCGCCCGGGCAGCGGTGGATCATCGGGGCGTTGGCGACGTCGACGGTGCGCACGGCGGTGACTTTGATTCAGCCCGAGACGGTGCTGCGGTGGCATCGAGTGGGGTGGCGGCTCTTCTGGCGATGGCGGTCTCGTGCAGGCAGGCGACGAGCGACGCACCACGCGCCCTTGGTCCGCGAGATGAGCGCGAGCCACCCGCGCTGGGGTGCCGAACGCATTCGCGGGGAGCTGCTCAAGCTCGGCATCCGCATCAGCAAGCGCACGGTCCAGAAGTACATGACGCGGCGGGCGCCGGGCGACGGGCAGCGATGGTCGACCTTCATCGGCAACCACGTCTCGTGGGCATGCGACGGTGCCCAGACCTACGAGGTGCGCGTCCGCCAGATCTTCGTGCTGTTCTTTGTCGACCTACGGCGCCGATAGGTCATGCACGCCGCTGTCACCGATACGCCGACCGACGACTGGTGCGCACAACAGGCGCGCAACGCGACCATGGATGGAGCGCCAACCGTACTCATCTGTGACCGGGACGGCAAGTTCGGGAAGGGGTTCATCCAGGCGTTCGAAGGCGCCAGCGCGCGCGTCGTGCGGACCGCACCATGAGCACCCAACATGAATGCGTTCGCGGAGCGTTTCGTGGGGACGCTCAGACGAGAGCTGCTCGATCATGTGCTCATCCTCAACGAGGCGCACCTGCGCTGCCGGTCCTGAACGGGCTTCATCATGACTACCGTCGCGCCGCGTGATTCGCGGACGGAATTAGTAGCCAATACTGCGGTCTTCGCCTTCGGATCATGCGAGAACAGGCCGGTTTAGGCCACGCGGGTTCCTTGTCTGGCCGCGTGGGTGCATCGGGCACCCACCTTGCGATTGCGCTGGGAGGTGAACGACGTGCGCCCATGGACGCCGATCATTCTTGTTCCTCGCAGTCGTCTCGGGCGAGCGGGCCCGCAGGGCAGCGGCGTTCGCCGCACTTGACATGGTGTAGCCACACGGCTACAGCCCAGGGCGATGGTCGAGGTGCGTCGGACCTAGCGCTTCGCGCGATGGCTGGATGCCCTGCGCGACGTGCGCGGCCGCGCACGGATCCAGGCGCGCATCGAACGCCTGGCAGCGGGCAACCCAGGCGACGTCGCACCGGTTGGCGAGGGCGTGTCCGAGCTGCGGATCGCCGTTGGGCCAGGGTATCGCGTGTATTTCACCCGACGAGGCCGCGCGGTGATCATCCTGCTGGCGGGCGGCAGCAAACACACGCAGACCGCCGACATCAGAGCCGCGCTGCAGTTGGCGCGCGGCTTGGCGGAGTAGTCGATGAAGAAGAGAACTGTGACCGTCCGGTACGATGTGGCAGAACATCTCAGGACCCGTGTGGAGATGGCCGCCTACCTCGAGGCGTGCCTTGAAGAGGCTGACGGCGACGCGGCTTTCGTCGCAAAGGCGCTCGGCGACATCGCGCGAGCGAAGGGCATGAGCCAGGTGGCTCGAGATGCAGGGCTCTCGCGGGAAAGCCTTTACAAGGCCCTGTCGGGTGAGCGAAGCCCTGATTTCGACACCGTCCTCAGGGTGATGGCCGCTCTCGGATTGAGACTGCATGCGGAAGCCACCCAAGGCTGACCTGAACGGCGCAGCGGTCCCGTGCCTTCTGCATGGGTTCTTCGAGCGGCCAGTGGAGCCTGGCCTCGCGCCATGAGGCACGACGACGGGGACGAGGGACGCCGCCGATGCGGCCTTTGCGGGAAGGTCCTGCGACCCTACGATTCAATTTCCGTGACCGACGTCGGCGAACGCTTGCAACCGCTGTTTCAACGAGGAGTTGGCTGACCGCCTCGGCATCGCCTTCGACAACACGCCCATCGTGCCCATCGTGGTCGCCGATGCCGACGGCGTGCGGCACCGGTTCGAGATTCGATCGATGCTGGTGGGCACCGGACACGCCATGTACGCGCGTGAGGTCGGGAGTCGCGACGCGGCAGGCGGCTATCGGTTCGAGATCCTCGGCGATTTCGAGGCCAACGCCCAGGACTTGTTCAAGCTCCTGCGCGACCGAATCCGCCAGGGGCTCAGCGTTCGACACGTCCAGCCGTCCGAGCACGGCTGGCAGCTCACGCCGGCGCACCGGCTCAGCGGCGTCATCGAGTGGGACCCCGGCACCGAAGGTGTACTCCCGCTTCTCATCGTCGATGGCCAAACGTTCACCTGGGATCAGATCGGCCGCATGATGGTGACGTTCGAGGGCTGCACGCTGAACGCAATCGTGGAGGACACCATCGAGGTCGTCGGCGGCCCGCTGGCCGATGGTCGACTCGGGAGCCAAGCCTCGAGTCGGTCGGCACGCGCCGTGCCGGCGCCGGTGATCAGGGCTGGAGCCTCGAATCGACAGACGGCGAATCGGGGTAGAGCAACCCGGTCATGGCCTCCGAGTCCGCGTCGGCTGGACGCATTGATCGAGGAGGCCACGGTGGACGCCTACGGCGAATCCGAGCAGGCGACCGCCTTCCTGACGATGCTCGAGGAGCATCTGGCGCTGCCATTTGGTGCGACCGTCCTTGGCGAGGCCGTAGTCGTCGTGAAGATTGATCTCAGCGGCGCGGATGAACTGGTCGCCATGTGTCGACGCCGCGGACTGCGTCAGAAGGTATGCCTGTTGGATCTCGAGCTGCCTGTCCCCCGACCGAAGGGCGCCGAGTGGGTCGCGGCATACCAGCGCTGGGCTTGACGGCGATAGACCCGTCGGCGATCGAGACACCACCAAACGATCATGGCCGAACCGACCAGGCGCAAGAAGTGGAGCGACGTCGAGGCGCGGCTCGAGGCACTTGACCGCAAGGGCCTCGTGTCGCTGCTTGGAGACCTGTACGACGCGAACGTGTCTTCTGGATATCCTTCGATGCGCCCACCGCCCAGTTTCTTGATTTTCTCGACCGCCTCTTTCATCGCGGCAGACGCAACACATTTGCCGCGGTAGCCACTGCCGGGACAAAGCACGTGATCCGCCAGTCGGGACGTAGGGGGTCGAAAGGCCTCGCCGGCCTGGACGTTCCTGAGCTTGGCAGCGGCGCACTGCGAGCATGTCCCCCTGACGGTTGCCCCTCAGCGTCCAGCGGCGTTCGGCAGTCGCCGTACTCGGCGGCGGTCTGGCCGCAGCAGGTGCGCCTCGTCCCTATGGCCACGCGCGGAGTATGGGCGGTTTGACACGGCCGGACGGCAGTCCGCGGCGCTGGCGCTCGTCACTGCTCGAACAGATCATCGGTGTGCTGTTTCGGTTGCCGCCGAGCTGCGGTACGCTTGGCGCGAAGGAACGGTGGCCAAGCAGCCGAACGTGGCGTGTGAAGTGTCGTGGCGGGCACGAAACTGCGAGTAGCGCGACGCGCTGGAACTGGTGCGCCTGGCGCATCGAGCACCAGGCGTCCTGCAGCCAAGGAGCCGCACAGATGGAAGTTGCCGTTGGTCCGGTCGGGAGCGTCCTATTGATCGGAGTGGTGATCGCCGGCTTCGTTGCCGGCATCTGGCTGGTGGTACACCGTGAGCGGCACCTCCGGCAGCTGGCCGACGACGGCGTGGACGTCGAAGGCATCGTCGTTCGCCAGTGTGGTGAGGAGCATGTGAACCCTTATCCCTATTACATCCGCTATCGTTATCGGGACGGCATGGGGCAGGAGCGCGAGCAAAAGATTCAGGTGACGCGAGAATTCTGGACAGATCACCCGACAGGCAGTCCCGTCGCTGTGATCTATTCGAAGTCCAAGCCCTCGATCAGCGGCGTCAAGTATCAGGTTGAGCAGGAGCGCAAGGCGTCGGCGAAGCACGGTCGGTGAATGGGGCGACGGTGCTGCTCGCAGCCCTGGCGGCATCTGCGGTTCGCGACCGGCTTGACGAGAGGGACGGCAGTGGTGACCATCTGGCTCCTTGGGACGCGGCCCCGTCCTGGGCGAGGCCGTGGTCGTCGCGAAGATCGAACTCAGCGAGGCGGACGAGCTGATCGCCGTTTGTCGACGCCGCGGGAAGCGTCAGAAGGTACGCCTATTGGATCTCGATCTGCCTGTCCCCAGACCGAAGGGCGCCGAGTGGGTCGCGGCGTACCAGCGCTGGGCTCGACGGCCATAGGCCCGTCAGCGATTGAGACACCAC
>JANMDX010000433.1:0-3771 GCA_031376505.1 Acidobacteriota bacterium | reverse complement strand
ATTGGGCCCACGCTGATCTGGACGCCGCTCTATCTGCTCGTCACGCTCGTGGACACCATCGGCCGGGCCGTGGGCGCCTGGACCGGGCCGGCGGATCCCACGACGCAGGGTCTTGGTCTGCCCTACGTGCGCGCCGTGTTGCTGTCATCGTTTGCCGTGGGCGCCGCGGGACTGTGGGCCCTGTTGCTGCACCTGCGGTCACGGTTCACGCCCGGCGTGGCGGTCACGACCGTGGTGCTGCTCTTTGGCGCCACGCCGCTCTTCTGGTACATGGTGTACGAGCCGTCGATGACGCACGCGGCGTCGTTCGGGTTCGCGGCGCTCTTTGCCGTGGCGAGCGCACGCTGGGTGCCCGCGGGCGCCACCCGTCGTCAGAGTCTCGTTCTCGGCACGCTCGTGGGCCTCGCGTTTGCCGCGCGGTCGCAGGAAGTCCTGTTCGCGCTGCTGCCCGGGCTGCTCGTCTTCGGCGGCACGGCGCCGTGGCGCGACCGCCTCACGCGCGCGCTCACACTGGCCGGCTGGGCGTTTCTGGGTGCGCTGCCGTGGCTGCTGTTGCAGGCGCTGCACAGCTACGTGCTCTTCACGCGCTACGACTACCACCTGGTCGGCCAGGGCGGCTACTTCAACCCGTGGCAGTCGCGGTGGCTCGACACGCTGTTCTCGTCGTGGCATGGCCTGTTCTCGTGGACGCCGGTTGCATATGTGGCAGCGCTTGGCACGATCGCGTACCTGCGGCGCGAGTGGCGCTGGGCCACGGCGGGTCTCGTGGTGCTCGTCCTGACCGCGTGGGTCAACGGCGCGACCCAGGATTGGGCCGCCGGGTGGTCGTTTGGCGGACGCCGTTTCTCGAGCGTGCTCGTGCTCCTCGCTCCGGGTCTGGCGCTCGTCATCGAAGCCGCGGTGCGACGGCCGCTGCTGGCCCTGGCGCCGGTCGTCGTGGCAGCGCTCTGGTGGAACCACCTGCTGATGGTGCAGTACACCTCGGGCCTGCTGCCCAAGGACGAACCCGTGAGTTTCGGACGCCTCGTGCGCCAGCAGGCCGACGTCTACACGCGCCCGCCGTTTGTCTATCCATTCGCGTTCCCCGCCAACGTGTGGTTCGCGTGGCGCGAGGGTCTACCGGTGGACAGTTACGATCTGCTCTCGCCCGAGGTGCCGCGCGCGTCGTTCGAAATGCGGTTCGACCACAGCGGCGAGAAGTACCTGCTGGAGGGCTGGGAGGCGCCAAGCGGCGACGAGTGGGGCTCGGCGTGGTGGATTGGCCGCGCGTCGGCGACGCTGGCCGTGCCCCTGGCCGCGCATCCTGGCGCCGTGGAGATCGCGATCACGACGCGCACGCGGCTCGACGATCCGCCGGTGCAGGCGGCCCTGGCCCTCGACGTGAACGGCACGCAGGTGGGCCAGTTCACCGCGGGCGTGCCGGCGCCGTCAACCGCCACCATCACCGTGCCCGCCGACCTGGCGGCGCGGTTGTTCCGCACCGGGTTCAACCGCATCGCCCTTCGGAGCCTCGGAGTCGCGCGTCTGGACCCCGCCGACTCGCGTTTGCCCGGCCCGCTCGCGCGGCGTCCAAGCACCGTGTGGCCCGTGGCGGTCTACGACCTGCGCGTGGCCTCGACGCGGTAGCCGGGGGGCGCCGGAGGCGCGGCGTTCTATGATGGGCGCATGCTGCCTCGCCTCGTGCCCGCACTCGCACTGCTCACTGTCGGCCTGTCCACAATCGCGCACTCGTTCGTCGCGGCGCAGGCGCCCGTGGGCATCCGCGTCGTGCCGGTGAGCGTGCCTGAAGCGCGGCGTCCGGCCGAAGCCTCGGTCGCTATCAACCCGACCAATCCCGATCACGTCATCAGCACGTTCATCCAGACGAGCGAACCTGGCAAGCAGCCCCGATCGACCAACTGGGGCTACGTGTCGACTGACGGCGGCCTTACCTGGACGGGCACGCCGGCGGCCAACCCCGAGGGGCGCGTGCAGGGCGACGACGTCGTCGTCTTCGACCGCGCCGGCACCGCCTTCCACACCTACATCGCGTTTGACGGCATTCGCGTGGAGCGGCCCGAGCGCGCGTTCTCGGGCATTCACGTGCGGCGCACGCAGGACGGCGTGACCTGGCAGCCCGCCGTGCCCGTCGTGGACCATGTGAACACCGCCATCCCGATGGAAGACAAACCGTGGATGGCGGCCGACCGCGCCGTGAATTCCCCGCACCGCGGCAACCTGTACGTGGCGTGGACGCGCTTTGACGTCTACGGCAGCGCCGACCCGCTGCACCGCACGCACATCTGGTTTGCCCGCTCGAAAGACGGCGGGCGTTCATTTCAGCCGCCCACTCGCATCTCGGACGACAGCGGCGGCGCAAAGGACGACGACAACACCGTGGAAGGCGCGGTGCCTGCCGTGGGGCCGGGCGGCGAGGTCTACGTGGCGTGGGCGGGTCCAAAGGGTCTGGTGTTCGATTCATCGACCGACGGCGGCTGGACATTCGGCCAAGACCGCGTGCTCACACCGCTCACCGGCGGATGGGACATTCCCGTGCCTGGCGTCGAGCGCCACAACGGCATGCCCGTGACCGCCACGGACCTCAGCAGCGGTCCCCATAAGGGCAGCGTCTATGTGAATTTCATCGACGAGCGCAACGGCGACACCGACGTGTTCCTCCTGGCGTCGCGCGACGGCGGCAAGACCTGGGCGGCGCCCGTGCGCGTCAACGACGACCCGAAGGGCGCGGCACAGATGTTCACGTGGCTGGCCGTGGACCAGACCGATGGATCCCTGAACATCGTGTTCCACGATCGACGCGGCCTGTCGGGGACGATGACCGGCGTGACCCTGGCACGCAGCGTCGACGGCGGCCGCACGTTCGTGAATCACAAGATCCCAATCGAGCCCTTCGACTGCTGCGCGCGCTCGTCGTTTCTCGGCGACTACAACGGCATCGACGCCGTGAATGGCCGCGTGGTGGCCGTGTTTCCGGTGCTGACCGCCGCGGGTCAGCAACGCATCATGGCGGCGACGATGCGCTTCCAGCCCGGCACGCAGACGCTGCAGTAGCGCCGCACGTGAGACAACCAGCTACAATCACGACCCTGGAGCCTGCCATGCGTATTGCCACTGCCCTGTTCTGTGTGCTCGCCGTTCACGCCGCATCCGACCCTGCCGTCTGGGCACAGGCGCCCGCGCCGGCGCCTACACCCACCGATCGTACGAAGGCGACCGTGTTCAAGGCGGCCGACCTGCAGGCAGGGCTGGCGAAGCTTGGCGGCGACCGTCCGGCGTCCTCGGTCCGCGTGTTCACGCTGGCCCCCTACAACGTCAACGTTGAGCGCCGGCTGCCGAAGCCGCAGGGCGCGTCGCTGCACGAGGCCCAGGCTGAACTGTTTTACGTGATCGAAGGGTCAGCCACACTGCTGACGGGCGGCACGCTCGTGGCGCCCACGCGCACCGGCACCAACCTGGCGGGCACGGGCATCGAAGGCGGTACGCGGCAGACCTTCGGCAAGGGCGACTTCATGATCGTGCCCTCGGGCCTGCCCCACCAGTTCGTCGACATCCAGGCGCCCATTCACCTGATGGCGATTTACCTGCCCAACGCCGCGCAGTAGGCGATGCGCCGCCTGGCGGCTACTGCCCTTGCAGCACCCCGTGTGCCTTCAGGATCGCGCGAAGCTGATCGTGCGGGATCGCGTGACGGCGCTGATAGTCGGCGCCCGTCATCGTCTCGGCAGCCACCATCGCGTTCACGATGGCCTCTTCGGTCGCGCGGACGGTGGC
>JANMDX010000375.1:0-3522 GCA_031376505.1 Acidobacteriota bacterium | reverse complement strand
CCGGGCGCTCGGCTGCGATCTGGTCGTGTTCTCGGGCGGCAGCTCGGTCGGCGATCGCGATCTCGTGCTCGACATCCTCACGCGGCGCGGCACCGTGGTGTTCCACGGGATCGCCACGCGTCCGGGCAAGCCCACGGCGTTTGGCAGGATTGGCGACGTGCCGGTCTTCGGCATGCCGGGGAATCCCACATCGTGCCTCACGAACGCGTACGTGCTGCTCGTGCCGTTTCTGCGCGCGCTGGCTCGTTTGCCGGCGCACCAGCCGCACGTCGTCACGGTGCCGCTCGCGCGCCGTGTCGCCTCGCACGTGGGCCGCACTCAGTTCTACACGGTGCGGCTCGCCACGGGCGGCGCCGAGCCAGCGTTCAAGGCCAGCGGCGACATCACGAGCATGGCGCACGCCGACGGCTATATCGAGATCGCCTCGGAGGTGGCGGCCATCGAGGCCGGCACGCCGGTGGATGTCGTGCTGTTCTAGTCGGTGCGGCGCAAGACCGGCCGCGTCAGAAGCTGAACATCGTTTCGACCCACGCCGTCATCAGACGATCGTCAGCGAATAGATTCCGCACGACATCGCCGCCGGCCATGCGGCCAGCATACCCGCGAAGGGTCCACCACCTCGTGGCCCGCCATGTCGCCTCGCTCTCCACCAGCGTGCCGAGGCGTTGCCCGCCGCCGCTGGCGCGCCCCTGGAAGCCGAAGTAGTTGCCGGCGCGCGCGGCCGCGCCGCTGCCGGCGTACCAGCGGTCGCTGGAGGTGGCAAGTCCCACATGGTGTACCGAGGCCACGACCTCCACCGCCGAGGACGGCGACACGCGCGCGTCGACCCACGCATCGACCACGTTCATCAACGCATAGGTGTTCGATCGCGAGAGCTGATTCCCCGACGGCAACATCGGAAAGAACGTGCCGTGCGCGTTGTCGCTGGCGCTGCCGTCGCCCGAGGCGTAGTCGATACCGCCACGCAGCCACGGCTGCCACGGCGCACGCGTCCACTGGTGGCCGGCCTGGCCGGTCGCCGAGAACGCCCCGTGCCGTTGCCCATACCAGTCGCCGGTCTGCACGGCCGCCCACCCGAGTGCATCCCAACGGCCTGACGCGTGCTGGAAGGTCATCACGGCCGACGCGCCCACCGTCGCGATCCTCACGTCGGCGGTGGCGACCGCCGTACCTCCGCTCGAGGGCGACGGCTGGTTGTCGGGCCGCGCGGTTACCCGGCGGCGGTCGTCGTAGACGTAGCCGAATACCCCGAGCGCCGTGTGCGGCATGAACGTGCCGGCGCGGGTGGTCACCTCGGCAGCGCCGATGCGCAGCCGGTCCAGCGTGAGGTTGGCCGATTCCTCGTAGGTGCCCTGCGTGGGCAGCGCCGCAGTGATCGTGGCGCGCCAGCCTGGTCGCGTGACGCCCCCACGCACGCCGTCCCAGGCGCGCTGATACATGGACCACTCCATGTCGCCAAGCAGGCGGCCGTTCAGATGCGCGCGCGTGATCACGTCGATCGCGTCGTTCCCTGACGGCGGTTCCTCGATCGCCGCGCGCGAGAAGCGGCCGGCTTCGAGCCACAGGCTGCGTGCCTGGTCCGTGTATGTCACGCTCAGGTTGCGCAGATAGAACTGATAGCTGAACGTGCCGCCCGCCTGGAAAAAGTATGCTGCGCCCGTGCCGAGCAGGCCCGGCCCGATCGCGCCGGTGGGCAGATTTTCGAGCCGCACGTAGTGAATCGCACCCCGCAGTCCCCAGCGCGGACCGCGGTAGCGGGCACCGAGAGTCGAGCGGTTGCCGACAAACGCGTAGTCGGGATGGACGCCGCCGTCGGGCTTGGGTTCGAAGAATCGCCACAACTCGGCCCGTGTCAGGTTCTGCAGGAGGAACGACGTCTCGCCCGACGCCGCCGACGACGACGGCGCGCTGACGACCGGGCGGGGGCCTTGCGCGCTGGCGAGACCGGCCACCTGTAACGCCAGGCCCGCAGCAAGCGCGAGTCGCACGCGCATCACTACGCGGCCGAGACGTCCACGGTGTGCCATCCGTGCGCGCCGCTGGGAAAGTTGCCGCGTCGTTCACCGGGCTGCGGTACGCCGTCGCCATCGGTGGCGCGCACCACGAGGCGATGCCGACCCTGGGTCGGTCTGAACGGACAGGTCCACAAGCGCCAGGCCGCGGGACCGAACTCCGGTTGCAGATCGGCGTCCATCCAGAGCAGCCGGTGGCTCGGATCGTCAGGCACACCGACTCCCACATCCACACGCGTGATGCCGCGGCGGCCCGCAAACGCAATTCCGCTCAACTGCATGGCCTGTCCGGCAACCAGCGTGTCGTGCAGGCGCGGCACGTCGAAGCGCGACATCGTCATGTAGGGCGCCGTATCGCTCCAGCCCACCCGCTGCCAGTAGCCTTTGTGATCGCCAGGGATGACCTCGATGGCTTCGATCCACTTGGCGTTCTTCATGCCGTAGATACCGGGCACGATCGCGCGCACGGGCGCGCCGTGGGCTCTGGGCAACGGCCTGCCGTTCATGCCCCACACGAGCAGCGTGCCGGGATCGATCGCCGCGGACACCGGGATGCTGTCGGTGTAGTTGTCGGCGCAGATCCACACCAGATCCACGGCCGCGCGGTCCACGCCACCGGCGCGGTCCAGTACATCGCGCAGTCGAACGCCGGTCCACCTGGCGTTGCCAATCGCGCGCGCGGGCACGCCGTTGCTGATGCAGGCCAGGGTGACGGCCGCGTCCACCGACGGCATGGCGCGCAGATCGTCGAGGGTGAGCGACACGGAGCGACCAACCAGGCCGTTGATCTCGAGGGACCAGCGGCTCTGGTCCACCGTGGGATCGAAGAACTTGTTCTTCGACACGGTGTAGAAGAAGTCGGCGTCAGTGAAGGCCGGCGAGAGCCCGGGCGGCCACGCGACATCGCGCGCGGCCATCCCGGCGTTGCCGAAGTAGCGATAGGTCCCGAAAGCCGCGGCGCCGGCCCCGAGAATCGACAGTGCCTGTCGCCGCTGCATGACGCGCTAGGCGCTCGTGTCCCGAGTCGGAAATCTGTAGGACGGAGCCGCTAGCCTCTGTTCTCTAGCCCTTGAGGCGCGTGTTCACTTCGTTCCAGTTCACGACGTTCCAGAACGCGGCCAGGTAGTCGGCGCGGCGGTTCTGGTACTTCAGGTAGTAGGCGTGTTCCCACACGTCCACGCCAAGGACGGCCTTCTTGCCCTCCATGAGCGGGTTGTCCTGGTTCGGCGTGCTCATGATTTCGAGCTTGCCGCCGTTGTCGATGAGCCAGGCCCAGCCGCTGCCGAAGCGGCCCATGCCCGCGGCCTGGAACAGCTCCTTGAACTTGTCGACGCTGCCGAAGGCCGCGGTGATGCCGCTGGCCACGTCGCCCGTGGGTGCGCCGCCGGCGCCCGGCGCCATCAGCGTCCAGAACATCGAGTGGTTCCAGTGACCGCCGCCGTTGTTGCGCACGGCGCCACGGATGTCTTCCGGCACCGTCGCGATGCCCTTCACCAGGTCGTCGAGGCTC
>JANMDX010000342.1:0-2755 GCA_031376505.1 Acidobacteriota bacterium | reverse complement strand
GTGCCGCTGCCGCAGGGTGAAGGGCGCGGCATCGCCATCTGCGAGAGCTTCGGCACCATCGTGGCCGAAGTGGCGCACGTGGCCGTGTCGCCGGAAGGCGAGCTCACGGTCAAGCACGTCTACGCGGCGGTCGACTGCGGCGACGTCGTGAACCTGGACAGCGCCACCGCGCAGGTCGAGGGCGGCATCATCTTCGCGCTGTCGGCGGCGATGCTGAGTGAGATTACCTTTGCACAGGGCCGCGTGGTCGAAACGAACTTCCGCGACTACCCGATGATTCACCTGGCCGATGCACCGCAGGTCACGACGGCCTTCATTCGCTCTGATGCGCCCCTCGGAGGCCTGGGTGAACCCGGCGTGCCGCCGCTGGCGCCGGCCCTGACCAACGCGATTCACGCTGCGGTCGGCATCCGCGTGCGGGAGCTGCCAATCAAGAAGACGCCACTGCGCGCGTGAGACGACGATGTTTCGCGCCTTGGTCTTGGACAAGAACGCCGAAGGACAGGCTTCGGCCAGCATCAGAGCGCTTGAGGACAGCGCGCTGCCCGCCGGGGACGTGACCGTGGCGGTCGAGTATTCGACGGTCAACTACAAGGACGGGCTGTGCCTTTCGGCAAACGGGGGCGGACTGGTGCGGACCTATCCGCATGTTGGCGGCATCGACTTCGCCGGAACCGTCGAGGCGTCAGATGATTCGCGCTATCAACCGGGCGACAAGGTGATTCTGACCGGCTGGCGGGTGGGCGAAGTGCATTGGGGCGGCTTCGCGCAGAAGGCGCGCCTCAAGGCCGACTGGCTGGTGCCGTTGCCTGCGGGGCTGACCACACGGCAGGCCATGGCGGTCGGCACTGCGGGCGTATCGGCGATGTTGTCGGTGTTGGCGCTCGAGGATCACGGGGCAACACCTGAAAAGGGCGAGATCCTGGTGACCGGGGCGGCAGGAGGTGTCGGCTCGGTCGCGGTCGCGATTCTGGCCCGCCTTGGGTATCACGTGGCAGCGGTGACCGGTCGAGCAGAAACTGAGCGCTACCTGAAGGACCTGGGTGCCGCGCGAATCATCCCGCGCGCCGATCTGGCGGACACGGCGACGCGTCCGCTGGAACCTGAGACCTGGGCGGGCTGCATTGACGCCGTCGGTGGAGCCATGCTGGCACGCGTGCTGGGGCAGATGAAATACGGCGCCTCTGTGGCAGCCGTTGGGCTTGCGGGCGGGGCCAGTCTGCCCACCACTGTGATTCCCTTCATCATTCGCGGCGTCAACCTTCTAGGAATTGACTCCGTGGTCAGACCCTTCGCAGACCGCCAGCGCGCCTGGGCGCGCCTTGCGCACGACCTGCCGATGGACAAGCTGGAGGCGATGGTACGCCCCGCGACCCTGGCCGATGTGCCCGCGCTCGGCGCCGCAATTCTCAGGGGCGACGTTCAGGGTCGTGTCGTGGTGGACGTCAACGCATAGCGGCGTCGCTGGAGATCAGCCCGCGACACCTTTCACGACGTCATCGAGGTACTGCGCGAACGTCCTTGGCGGGTGTCCGAGCACCTTCTCGAGATCGCTCGCGACCGCGGCCGCGTAGCCGTTCTTGATGATCCCGTGAAGCTCCATGAAGCCGTCGATGAGCCAGCCAGGAGTGTGCATGCCTGCCATCGCCTCGCGCGCGGCCGACTCGGGTACGTCAACGTAGGTGATCGTCTTCCCCGTCGCCTGCGAGAAGAGCGCGGTGACTTCGGCGTCTGAGAGCGCTTCAGGGCCCGTGAGGTCGTAGGCCTTCCCTTCGTGGCCGGCGCTGGTCAGGGCCACCGCGGCGGCCTCGCCAACGTCGCGCCCATCCACCCACGAGGTCTTTCCGGCTCCGTGAGGCAGGTAGACAGTGCTCTCCGCCTTGGTGACATCCACGCCGTAATAGCTGACGAAGTTCTGCATGAAGAACGTCGGGCGCAGGTGCGTGAATGCGAGGCCGCTGGCCTCGATCGCCTTCTCCACGTCGGCATGCTGCCGGCTGAGGAAGATCCCGGGCTCGATCCGCGAGCCGATGACCGAGAGCTTCACGATGTGCTTCACGCCCGCTCGCTTCGCCGCGTCGACAAAGAGCTGGCCTTGCTCGACCTGCTGGTCGTTGACCGGCGGCAAGAGGAAGGCGCGCTCGACCCCGCGTAGCGCCGGCTCGTAGGTCGTCGGCTTCGCCCAGTCAAATTCCACGAACTCGACGCCTAAGGCCTTCGCCTTCTCTGGCGAGCGAGAGCCGACCTTCACGGGCACCCCTCGTGCCCGCAGCGCTCGGAGTGTCGAGTGGCTGATCGTGCCGCTGGCGCCTGTGACAAGAATCATCGGTCGATACTACCGCACTGGTTTGCTCGCGTCGCCGTCAAACTCGCGGCCCGGTGGCGCTTGCTCGCGGCCGACGCGTCCCGCCTGGATCGCTGCGCGGGCATAGCTCTCGGGCCGCACTTTCTCAGCGCGATACGCCAACGTCGCGAGCGCGTGACGCACCCTCTCGACGGCAGTGGCGCGCAGTGGCGTCGCGGTGTCTGGCATCGGTCAGGGCTCACGCGAACATGGCGCGTAAGAGGCCCGCACGCAAGACGATAGCGATTACCGGACCGGATGTGGGCCCTGTTCGCGTTGGCGTTTCCGCGCCCGTCTCGCTGCTTTGGTGCAGCGGCCCTTCGCCTCCGGTCGGCTGGGTTCAAAGGCTTCATGCGTTCAAGCGCAGCCTTCGTCATGACCGCCAGGTACCCGTACCGGTGCGCTTCAGTC
>JANMDX010000312.1:0-9819 GCA_031376505.1 Acidobacteriota bacterium | reverse complement strand
CCCGGCGCGCGTGGAGGGCCTGGCGCGCGTGCTGGCAGACACGGCACAGACGCGGCAGGTGATCGTGTTCTCGCATGACGATCGTTTGCCCGAAGCCGTGCGGCGGCTGGGGCTGCCGGCGCGCGTCCTGCGGGTAACGCGGCGTGCCAACTCGGTGGTGGACGTGCAGCAGGCGCGTGATCCGGTGAGCGGGCATCTGGAGGACGCGCGCGCCGTGCTGAAGACCGACGACCTGCGGGCCGACGTGAAGGCGCGCGTGGTGCCAGGGTTCTGCCGCATGGCGCTCGAAGCCGCGTGCGTCACGGCCATCCGCAGCAAGCACCTGCGCGCGGGCGGCGGCCACGACGATCTCGACGCGCTGCTGGGCGAACACGTGACGCTGTATCCGCGGATGGCGCTCGCGCTCTTTGACGACGCGGCGCGGCAGGGCGACGTGCTGGCCCGGCTCGCGAAGCTGTCGCCGCGCGGGGCGGATGCGTTCCAGGCGTGCAACAAAGGCGCGCACGAGTCGTTCGACGGAGACCTGGACGATCTGGTCCGCGACACCGAGCGGCTAGCCGGCGCCGTTGAGAGGCTGGTGAAATGAGCGCCACGCCGAAAGAGCCGAAGAAGCCAAAGGAGCCGAAGGCGCCGCGGGCGTCTCGGGCGCCGATGCTACCGATCGACGACGGCACGCCCGCGCGGCAGTTGCTGGCGGATGTGGACGCGCTGCTCTCGCAGGCCTCGCGCGGCACGGCGGGTTTGTGGCCACGGGCGGCGGCGCTGCTTACGCGTCAGGCGCTCGAGGTGGCAGTGGCCACGTTCTGGAGCGTGAAAGCGCCGGGCGTGGAAGCCTGTTCACGCAAGGCGCAGTTGCTGTGCCTGGGGCGCTACCTGGGCGATGAGCCGTTGGCGCAGCGGGCGCATGTGGCGTGGAGCGGACTGAGCGGGGCCTGTCACTACCACGTCTACGATCTGGCGCCCACGCGCGAGGAGCTGCAGGCGTGGCGCGACAGTGTGTTTCAGGTGGTGGAACGCACCGAGCGCGCGTGGCGGTAAGCGCTCAGACGCCCTGCGAGACCGCGGGGCGATAGGCGGGCGGAGGAATCGGCCGCCCCTGCTCGCGGGCGACCTCGAGCCACGTCTCGAGCGCCTTCCGCACTTCCGCGACCGCTTCCTCTGGCGAGACGCCCAGCGCGGAGCAGTATTGCAGGTCGGGGATGTCGGCCACCCAGGCGCGGTCTTCGTCCGAGTAGAAGACGTTGATGTGGTAGTGGCTCATTGGCCGTCCTCCAGCTTCAGATTGTAGCGCCGCACGAGCCTCCACACCTGTTTGACCTGGTACGGCTTGGCCATGCCGGCGATGTCCTGGACGTTGACCAGTTCTGGCACCAGCGGGTGCGCGTAGATGTGGTGGCTGCCCGCGATTCTGCGTCGCACGAAGCCGAGGTGCGAGAGCAGGCGCGCGAAATCGTCGAAGGCGATGTTCGCGACGTTGCCTTGTGCGATGCGGTTGAACAGCCGTGCCGAGTCCATGCCCGCTGTCGCGTAGGGCAATCTGGGCGCCAGGTGCGTATCAAGCGCCAATCGAGTGGCCGGCGTTCTGGAGCCGCAGTTTCCGCCGCCGTCGCAAACTGCCGGGAACGCAGTGTCTGCGTACCCCGCCGCGCTCGGCGTGCTGCGAAAGGACGCGCCCTTCGGCCGCAGCACGAGTTACTCGCTGGTCGCGGGCTGAGTCGGCGCGGCCGGCGGCCACACGCCCCGCTGGCCCACCGTGTCCTCGAGCGTCGTGACCACGCCGTCCAACTCGGCGATGAGGCGAGGGTGATGCCCCGTGGCCACGTACGCGGTGACGAGTCCGCGGTAGTAGCCCAGCACGCCGGTCATACCGGCGTCGGCATTGAAGCGGCGCCACAGGTCGTGGCCGATGGCGCGGAAGTCCGTCAGGATGGCGCTGGAGTTGTGCAGCTTGTCGGAGGCCGAGACGAGCACGACCGAGGGCGGCAGCCCGGCCGCGTGCGTCACGTAGGCCAGCTTGCGCGTGAGCCAGGCGGGCTTGGGCGTGACGTCGGCGTCGGTGCAGCCTTCCACGATCTCGAGCACGCGCGCGCCGAACTGCTGGTCGATGAGGCGGCGCACGCCGGCGGCGCCGAGCGCCTTTGGCGCGTCTTCGATGGCATCGTGCAGCAGCGCCGCGATGGCTTCGTCTTCGTCGGCGCCGTGCACGAGCGCGATGGAGGTCACGCCGAGCAGGTGCGCCACGTACGGCACGCGCGTGCCCTTGCGGAGCTGGCCGGCGTGGAGGTCGGTGGCGGTGGTGAGGGCCAGGGAGAAGCGGGGCGTCAGCATGGGCGAGGTCTCTGCGCCGGATCTTACCGCCCGGCGCAGATGGCACGCGCCTGGCAAGTCGTCTCCCGCGGGGGGAAGCACAGAATGGAGTCAGAACGGATCCATAATGGCACCATGCCTGTGACGCTGTCGGTGAAGAACGTGCCCGAGAAGCTGGCGGCGCGGCTGCGGGAGCGCGCGGCGCGGAACCACCGGTCGCTGCAGGGCGAGCTGCTGGACATTCTGGAAGAGGCGGCGCGGCCGCGCCTCACCATCGACGATCTGGCTGAAAAGGTGAAGGCGCTGGGCCTGAAGACGTCGGCGGATTCCGTGGACATCATCCGGGCGGCGCGCGATGGCCGTCGTGATTGATGCCTCGGCCGCCGCGGCGGTGCTGTTCGGCGAGCCGGGCGCCGACGTGCTGCGTCGCCGGTTGCACGGGCACGCGTTGTTCGCCCCGCGGCTGATCGACTACGAGCTGGCCAACGTGGCGTGGAAGAAGCTGCGACACGTGCCGGGGGCGGGCGCGGCCATTCTTGCGATGCTGGCCGACGCCACACGGCTCAGCGTGAGGTACGCGGATCCGGACATGGCGGAGGTGGTCACGCTCGCCGTCGCCACCGGCCTCACACCGTACGACGCCAGCTACCTGTGGCTGGCACGGCAGCGCAGCCTGCCGCTCGTCACGCTGGACCGGGCGTTGGCGAGGGCGGCGGAAGCGTTGTAGCGCGGCGGGCGCTCACGCGACGTCCAGCTCGATCGGGAGGGCTTCGGTCCATGCGTGGGCCAGCGCGGAGCCAATCAGCGCACCCATCGACTGGGGCAGATCGTCGCTTCTGATGATCACGGTGAAGCTGTCGTCCGGGCCCGCGATCACCTCGACCGCCGTGACGCCAGCGGATCCGAGCACAGACAGCGCCTCAGCCGCCGTGCCGCGCCGGAACCCGATAGCGAAATGCTGTGTCGTCATGTCCATGTCCTCTTCCTCCGTGCGTGTGCCGCACCCTCGGTCGCCCCCTCGCACTCGTGACACCGGTTCGCCTGGCCTACCCCGTGGCGGCGTCTGCTGCCGCAGCCACGGTCAACCGGTGCAGACCGGCCAGCGTCTCGTGCGGCAGACGGAGACTCGAGTATCCGCCGGCCAGCACGAACGCCACGGGAATGCCGCGTCCACGCGCCCACGCACACACCAGGCGTTCGCGTGCGGCGAGCATGTCGGTGCTGACTCCGCGCAGCCCGCCGATCGCGGAGTGCTCGTGCGGGTCCATCCCGGCGTTGTAGACCACGAGATCGCACGGGGTGGGCATCGCGTCGAGCGCGGCCGCAATCGTTGGCAGATAGTCGTGGGCTCGCGACACCATCTGCAGCGTCTGCCTGGCAGCCGGAACGTAGCTGTCAAACGACGACACCGGCACGTCCACGTGCGTCACCTGCGGCCACGCTGCCACGATGCCGGCCGTGCCGCCGCCGCAGTGGGCATCCAGGTCGAGTACGAGCACGTGCCTGGCGCCGTCGTCAATTGCCGCGCGCGCAGCCAGCGCCAGGCCGTTGACCGTGCAGAAGCCGCGGCCGCCGTTGCGCCTGGCGTGGTGCAGGCCGCACGAGAGCGATCCGGCATTGGTGCCAGACCGCAGGGCGGCACGGGCCGCGGCCACCGCGCCGCCGTTTGAGGCGCACACGCTGGTCCAGAGTCCAGGATCCCAGGCGAAGCCGGTGGCCCCCACGAGGCCCGACGGCGCGCCGGTGCGGATGGCCTGCACGTAGTCCCGTTCGTGCACGGTCGCGAGCTGAGCGTCGGTGAGGGGTGCCGGCACCGACAGCAGCACGCCTGTCACCGGCTGTTCGTGCAGCAACGCCGCGACCCATCCCGGCTTGCGCAGGGTGTCGAAGTCGTTGGTCGAGGCGAGGTAGTCGGGCGAGAAGAAGAGCGGCAATGTATGGTTCGCAGAGCCTCCAGGACGATGGGGTGAGGAGCGATTCCCCGACACGATCAGTGTCTCATCCGAGTGTGACAGGGCAGGTCACGGTTGGGCCGACGTGCCTCGGCCCCGGGCGGGTCATGCTCGACCTTGAGCACGCGAAAGCGATCAAAGCGGCGCGAGCTGAGGGCCTGTCGGAATAGGGTAAACGCCGTCGGCCGACCTCGCGATAGCATCGCCGTTCCAGAGGTCGCCATGGCACAGTCACTTGATCAGATTGCTAGTCTCGTCGACGCGCTTCAGCGCCGTGTCGACACGCTGGAAGCGGCCTGCGACCGGTTGCAGCGCCAGGCCAGCGGCGTGGCGGTGGGGAACCGTCCATCCGCCCGAGCTGTGCCACGAGATGAGTTCTCGGTGCAGATGGCCCAGTTGCGGGCGGCCAACGAATACGCCATGCGCGAGCAGACGAAGCTGATGGCGGCTCGGCCAGACCTGCTCGCCCGCGATCGCGCGCAGGGGGCCAAGCTGAACGCGTATCTCGAGGAACGCGGACTGCCGCCGCAGTCCGACCCCTTCCACGAGCTCCCGTGACCGCCGTTCTCGGCATCGACCTAGCCAGCGCCCGCTGGGCCTTCAACGGCAGCGCCCTGCTGCACTTCCACGCGGAGTCGCGCGCGTTCACGCGCGTGGAGACCGGCGCCATCACGTGGCCGGGCGCTGACACGCTCCTCACGCCGTTGGCCTTGGCCGGCGCCATCCACGAATGTGCCATCGGCGAACACGTGCGCGCCGTGGCGCTCGACGGACCGCACGCATGGCGCAATCCGCACACGCCCGCTGACGAGCCTGGCGTGGGCCGGCGCTGCGAGTATCTGTGCCGCACGCAGGGCAAGACGGGCGTGTACCCGAAGGCGTATCCCGGGACGCAGTTTGCGTGGATCGATTTCTGTGTGCGGGTGTTCGATGCGCTGCTGGCGCAGCGGGGCGTGAGGCTGGCGGAGGCGCCCGCGGAAGGCACGAGTGCCGCGTGCGCACCGCATGCAGGGCACGAACCGCCCGCACTCGACGGCTACGTGGTGCTCGAGTGCTTCCCCACGTCCATCTGGCGCGCAAGCGGACTGACGCCGTTGCCGGCCAAGGGGAAGCGCCCCGACGTGCAGCGCTTCTACGACGCACTGGCTGGGGCGTTCGCACTGCCGGCCGGGCGCGTGAGCAGCCATGACGACCTGCAGGCGATCGTGGCGGCGCTGGCGGGTGTGGGCGCGATTGGTGGGCCGGTGCAGGCGCACGCGCACGGCGAGGCGTGCTGGATGGCCGAACACGCGGATGGCCCGCGGCGCGTGGAGGGCTTCATCTGGGACGCGGCGCCCGCACGACTCGTGCCCGCGAACGTGGACCGCGCGTAGCCAGCACCGCGACGCCGGCGCTCAGGGTCCGCGCCTCGCCAGGCTCACACGCCGCTAGCGCATCACGTCGCTGCAGTTCTTGTAGCCGCTGGCCCGGCCGCCGGTGCGGCACGATACGCACCAGCCGTACCGCAGATCCTCGGACGTCTCGCCTTCCGGCGGCGCCACCTCATTGGGATCGAACGAGCCGGGATACGGCAGGAACACATGCTGCCGGCCGTTGCGGGCGGAACACTCTACGCACGAACGCCATGCGCCGTTGGGCGCCGACACCACGTCGCGCACGTCCTTCGAGCACGTGTTGCACGGCACGCGGCGCACGGGCGGTTGCAGGCGGCGCACCGGCGGCGGCGACATCGAGCCCACGGGCGCGGTGTTGGTTACCAGATGCGTGGCGGCGCCGTCGGCCGTGAGCAGCACGTCGCCGGTGCGGCTCGTGAACTTGATCAGCACTTTCCCTTCGCTGGTCTCCCCGGTGATGCGGCCCAGGCCCCATTCAGGTTTCGAACGATGGCGGACGAGGTCTCCGGGTTTGAACATGTAAGGATCAGCGTACACCGTCCGCGCGTGCCGCGCGTGGAAAGTCGCGTTACGATGCGTTCATCAGATGCATGCGCGAAACCGGTTTCGTGAGGGCTACGACTTTGCGCGCCTGATGGTCGCGCATCCGCCGCTGGCAGCGTTTGTGGTGCCTAGTCTGCGCGGCGACGCCACCGTCAACTTCGCCGATCCTGCGGCCGTGCTGGCGCTGAATCAGGCCTTGTTGAAAGACGGCTACGGACTGCAGTGGAGCGTGCCGGCGGGCGCCCTGTGTCCGCCGGTGCCTGGACGCAGCGACTACGTGCACCATCTGGCCGATCTGCTCTCGGGCGGCAACGACGCGGCGATCCCGCATGGGCCGGCGGTGACGGTGCTCGACATCGGCACGGGCGCCAACTGCATCTACCCCATGGTGGGCGCCAGCGAGTACGGCTGGCAGTTCGTGGCCACCGAGTGCGACCAGGCCGCGCATCGGTGGGCGCGCCAGATCGTGCGCATCAACCGTGGGATTGCGCCACTCATCGAAGGCCGCCATCAGCCGGATCCGTTAGCGTGCTTTGCCAGCGTGACGTATCCAGGCGAGACGTTTGCCGCGTCGATGTGCAATCCGCCATTTCATACGTCGGCGGCCGAAGCGGCTACGGGCTCGGCACGTAAGCGGCGCAACCTGCAGCTCGACCCCACGGCGGCGGCATTGAACTTCGGCGGCTCGGCCGGCGAGCTGTGGTGCGCGGGCGGCGAGCTGGGCTTCATCGAGCGGATGATCGCCGAGAGCGCCACCCGGCCGCGACTGTGCTTCTGGTTCACGACGCTCGTGTCGAAGAGCGCGCATCTGCCGCGGCTGCGGCGCGCGCTCAGGCAGGTGGAGGCGACCGAGGTGCGCACAATCGAGATGGCGCAGGGCCAGAAGCAGAGCCGCATCCTGGCCTGGACGTTCATGCGGGCATAGAATGGCGGCCATGCTGCATCGTGTCTTTGCTGTGCTCGCGTCGGTCGGTGTGCTGGTCGTGGCCACGTCCACCGCGCGTCCGTCAGCGCAGGCGCCGGCCTCGCGTGTGACCGCCATCACCGGTGCCACCCTTATCGACGGGAACGGCGGCGCGCCCGTGCCCGACGCCGTCGTGGTGATCACGGGCGACCGCATCACCGCCGCGGGTCCGCGCGCCTCGGTGCCAGTGCCCACCGGCGCCGCGGTAATCGACGCGGCCGGGCAGTTCGTGGTGCCGGGCTTCTTTGACACCAACGTGCATCTCTCGCTCTACGGTGGCGTGAACGACCGCTACGAGACGCTCGTGCGCTACAACCCGCGTCAAGCCGAGATCGTGCTCGAAGCCGCGCAGCTGCAGTTGAAGCACGGCATCACTACCGTGCGCGACAGCTACGGCGTGCTGCCGGCGCTGGTCGAGACGCGCGAGCGCATCGCGCACGGACAGGCGGTGGGCGCGCGTATTCTGGCGGCAGGCAACATCGTCGGCTGGGGTGGTCCGTACTCGGTGTCGTTCAGTCTCATCCGCGAAGCCGGGCTCACCCTGTTCCAGGAACAGATGAACGATCAGATCGCGCAGGGCGCTGGCGAAGATCTGGTGGACCTGACACCAGACGAGCTCCGCGTGGCCATCAACGCGTATCTCGACAAGGGACCCGACTTCGTGAAGTACGGCGGCACCGCGCACTTCTCGCGGCCATCATTTGTGGGCTTCTCGCCCGAGGCGCAGCGCGTGCTGGTGGAAGAAGCGCACAAGCGCGGCAAGAAGGCGGAGACGCACGCCACAACACCCGATGGGCTGCGCTTGGCGATCGAGGCTGGCATCGACGGCATCCAGCATCCTGAGGTGCTGGGGCCGCGCGAGCTGTCGGCGGCACTGATCAAGGAGATCGTGGCGCGGCAGATCGCGTGCAACATGCTCGTCAACACGATCACCGGCGGGGCGTGGACAAAGCATCTGAAGGATCGTGCGGAGGCGCAGAAGAAGCTGATCGACGCCGCGGCCAAGGGGCCAGGCCGGGCAAAGACATCCGCCGAGCTGCGCAAGGACGCCGCCGACACGGGCGACGAGATGGAGCTGCGACGGAAGAACGCGAAGGCGCTGATTGCGGCCGGCGCGGTGGTGACCGTGGGCACCGACAACTACTGGGCCGCCGCCGCGGAGCTGTCGCGCACGCCCAAGCCCGAGGCGCAGGATCACGGCATCGGCACGATCATCGGCATCGAGGGGCTGGTGGAGCTGGGCATGACGCCGATGCAGGCACTGGCGGCGGCCACGAAGAACGGCGCATTCGCGGCGGGCCGTAGCGCGGACCTCGGCACGATTGAGAAGGGCAAAATCGCGGACCTGCTGGTGCTGGGCGCGAGTCCCCTGGCCGACATCAAGAACATTCGGCAGATTCGCGTGCTGATGAGCAACGGGCTCGTGGTGAATCGCGACACGTTGCCCGAAGTGCGGGTGCTGTCGCGCGCGCCGGACGCCGCGGCGGCGGAGTAATGCAACGGGGCCTGCTAACGGGTGTGACAGCACCCAGATGCTGCCCGTCCCGACGACGAATTGTCACGGTGACTGGTTGCCGTGACAGGGGGGACAGGGGTCAGACCCCTTCTTCGGCCCCTTCTTCGGCGAGGTCCGCCAGGTCGGCGTCGTCCACGAAGACCAGCGACTCCGAGTTCACGCAGTGCCGCTGGCCGGTGGGTCGCGGGCCATCGGAGAACACGTGGCCCAAATGACCGTCGCAGCGGGCACACAGGATCTCGACGCGCACCATGCCGTAGGCGGTGTCGGACTCCTCGGTGACGTTTTCTTCGGCAATCGGCTGGAAGAAGCTGGGCCAGCCGGTGCCCGACTCGAACTTGGCGTTCGAGGCAAAAAGCGGCAGCCCGCAGCAGACGCACGCGTAGACGCCGTGCTGTTTGTTGTCGAGCAGCGTGCCGCAAAACGGGCGCTCAGTGCCTTGCGACCGCGCCACGCGGAACTGCTCGGGCGTGAGCTGGGCGCGCCAGTCGGCGTCGCTCTTCTCCACGCGCGGCACGGCGATGGGCCCCACGAGCTGACCCCGACCGTTGAACACCTTCACCGACACCTTGGCTGTGGACATGCGCCCTTATGATGCCGCGTGCGCAGCCGGCGGTTCCACGGTGCTGATTGCCGGCCCTGCCTGGCCGCTCGCTCGCGGTCAGACGGCCATGTGCTACAGTGTGCTACATGGCCAGTCCCTCAGCCTCGGCATCTCGCGTACGCGCGGCGAAGCGACCGGCGCCACGGGGCACCCCGGCGGCGCGGGCACGCGGTAACGCAGCGCCCACACCCTTGCAGCCGACGGCCCCTCCCGGGGCCACGACGTCGTTGGTGCAACGTCTACCGGTCACTGTCGGCGTTCGCGAGCTGCGGCAGAACCTGAGCGTCTATCTCGACCAGGTGAAGCGGGGCGTCGCCATGCAGGTCACCGAGCACGGGCGGGTCGTGGCAGTGCTCACGCCGGTGCCGGCCAACGCCAGCCGCTACGACATCTTGCTAGCACAGGGGCTCATCACGCCGGCCACGCGGTCCATCCGCGACCTGCCGCCGCCGCGACCGCTGCCGCCGGGTGCGCGACCCAGCAGCGAGATTCTCGACGAGCTCCGCGAGGAGCGCCTCTGATGCCGACCACGTTTCTCG
>JANMDX010000264.1:0-9666 GCA_031376505.1 Acidobacteriota bacterium | reverse complement strand
AGCCGGCGCGCGCCCGGTTTGGGAAACACGCGCTCGAACAGCGCCGTGTCAGTGGCAAACAGGGTGTTGGGATGCAGATGGAGCCAGTCGAGCCCCGCGACGGCCTCGCGCGTTTCGGCCTCGGCGGGCGCCAGCGCCTCCACGCGTGGAAGCGCGAACTGCTCGCGCAGTTCGGTCAGCGCGGCGTCGTACCACCGGTCGGAGTAGTGATAGAGCACGGGATGCCCGGCGAGGCCGCGGGACTCGGCATCGTGGCGCATGGCCGACAGAAGCAGCACCAGCTTCTGCTTGGCATACGGACGACGCGCCGGCTTGGCCGAGGTCTCGACGTAGATCACGCCGGTGTCGGCGGCAGGGCCGGTCAGCAGCGGGTGCGCCGGCCGCAGCTGGTCGTAGAACACGACCACCCAACGACTCGGAGCGTGCCCAGGCGCGGGGCGAAAGCGGCGGATATCGTGAAAGAAGCTGGACATCGGTCGGCGCCCCGTTCCTGCGGACCGCTGGCGCCAGCTAGTTCTTCAGGAAACTCTTCAGCATCCAGATCGTCTTCTGGTGCAGCGTGATCCGCCCGATCATCAGATCCTGACTCTCGGCGTCGTTGGCGGCGCCGGCCAGGTCGCGCGCCCGCGTCGCATCGGCAATCACCTTCTGGTTCGCGGCGATGAGCGTCTGCACGTACGCCTCCTGCGGCGATGGCGCCGAGGCCTCGGGCAGGCCAGCGCGAGTAGCCAGTGTGCCGAGCCCCCCGATCGCGTAGGCGTCGAGTGCGCGGACTCGTTCGGCAATCGTGTCGATGGCGAGGAACAGCTCCTCGTATTGCACCTGGAAGGCCTGGTGAAGCGCAAAGAAACCAGAACCCTCGACGTTCCAGTGCGCCAGGTGTGTCAACGACATCAGCGCGTAGGTGTCCGCGAGCACCTGGTTCAAGCTGTCGGACAGTTGGGTGGCGGGCGACGTGACGGTGGGTGCTTGATTCATGGCTTCCTCGGTAAGGCGGGCTTGGAAACACGGCGACGCGCCCGGCACGCGGCACTGCAGTATCGGACGTCGTCCCAGTGCCGCGCCCACTTCTTTCGCCAGGAGAACGGTCGGCTGCAGACTACGCACGGCTTGACGGGGAGCTGGCCCTTTTTCATGGCTGCGTCGCCGAAGTCCCTCTCCCCTGAAAAGACGCCGCCGTCCACCCGCGCGGTTCATGCCCGGCACGTGGGCGGCGCCCCGCCACGTCTCCTCGGTAGTCCTGCCGCGGCCGCGCAGGCAGTCCCGGGCACGACGCGGGAGACAGGGCGGCACCGGGTTCGCTATGCTCACATCAATGGCCGAGTTTTCCTACCCGAAACACAAGATCCGGATCGCGCTCTTCGAGTCGATTCATCCAGCCTCCATCGACGCCCTCAAGACCGCCGGCTACTCCGTGGACCTGTTCCCGAAGGCGCTCGAAGGCGAGGCCCTGACCCGCGCGGTCGCCGACGCGCATGTAATCGGGGTCCGTTCGCGCACGAAGATCCGCCAGGAGCAGATCGCCGCGGCCACGCGCCTGCTCTGCATTGGCTGCTTCAGCGTGGGCACCGACCAAGTGTCGCTCGACGATGCGAGCCGGCACGGCATCCCCGTCTTCAACGCCCCGCACTCGAGTACGCGCAGCGTGGCCGAGTTGACGCTCGGCAACATCATCACGCTCGCCCGGCGCACGGGCGACAAGAACCTCGAGATGCACGCCGGCCGGTGGGACAAGAGCCTGGGCGGCGCGCACGAAGTGCGCGGCAAGACGCTTGGCCTGGTCGGCTACGGACACATCGGACAGCAGGTCGGCATCCTGGCCGAGGCTTTTGGCCTGCGCGTGTCGTTTCACGACGTCTTGAAGAAGCTACCACTGGGTCTTGCGCGTGCGGCGTCGTCGCTGGATGAACTGCTGGCGGACAGCGACTTCGTGTCGGTGCATGTGCCCGACACCGAGCACACACGGAACCTGATCGATGCCGACGCCCTGGCGCGCATGAAGCCGGGGTCCTACCTGCTCAACATGAGCCGTGGCAGCGTGGTCGATCTGCAGGCGCTCAAGCGCGCCTTGCAATCGGCGCATCTCGGTGGCGCCTCGGTCGACGTGTTCCCGGTGGAGCCGACGCCGGCCGACAGCCCGTTTGAATGCGGACTCGAAGGACTGCCAAACGTACTGCTGTCGCCGCATATCGGCGGTAACACCGAGGAGGCCCAGAAGAACATCGGCCTCGAGGTGGCCGACGCGTTCATCGACTTCATCGATCGGGGCAGCACGCAGGGCGCCGTGAACTTCCCCACCGTGTCGCTGCCGGTGTATCCCGGTTCACACCGCATCTTGAACATCCACCGGAACATGCCCGGCGTGCTGGCCGAGGTGACGCGGATCGTGTCCGAGGTCGGCGCCAACATCGACGCGCAGATGCTCTCGACCAGGCGCGATGTCGGCTATCTGATCATGGACATCAACAAAGATCTGTCCGAGGAGGTCCGCAGTCGCATTGAGGCAATGCCGGCCAATATCAAGACGAGGATTCTGTTTTGACCTCGACGCTGCGGGCCGTCGATCTGGTAGGGCTGGTCGACACCGCACCGGCGTCGATTGCAGCGCACGTCGCTTCCGACTATCTGCACGACGAATCGAAACTCGCAGCCGGCAGCGCGCTCTCATTGGCACAGCCAGAGACGGTGGCCGAGCTTCGCCGGGTGATTCGCTGGCACGCCTCGCACCATCATGCGGTGGTCTGCTCCGGCTCTCGCACCGGCGTCGTGGCCAGCATCGTCAGCGACACGCCGAGTCACCTGATCGCCCTTGACCGACTGCGAGGGGTGCTGTCGCTCGATCGCGTGCAGAAAACGGTGCGCGTGCTGGCCGGCACGTGGCTGTCGGAGCTGACCGACTACCTGGCGCGCGAGGCCCCTGAACTGACCTTCCCCGTCGACCCCACCGAACGGTCGGCGTCTTTTGGCGGCATGCTCTCGACCAACGCCGGTGGGGCCCGGTCGTTCGCCTTCGGATCGATCAGAGACTGGGTACAGGGCGTCGTGGTGGAACTGCCGAGCGGCAATACGCTGTCGCTCGAACGGGGCACGACGCTGGCGCACGACCTGGCCTTCTCGCTCGAAGACGGAGACGCGGTGCGGACGCTGAGCGGCGGCGTCATTCCGAAGCCGGCAACCAAGAACGCGTGCGGCTTCTTCTTCGCGCCGGACTGCGACGCGGTCGATCTCTTCATCGGCGCCGAGGGCACGCTGGGCACGATCTCGAAGGTGACGCTGAGGTTGCGCGCGGCGCCGCAGGAGCAACTGCTGTTCCTTCAGGGATTCGCCACCGTCGACAGTGCGTTCCGGTTCGTCGAGGCTCTTCGCCTGCGGCGCGATCTGGGCGTGGTGGCGATCGAGTTCCTCGACTCGCGCTCGCATGCCCTGGCGCGGCAGAGTCAACGCGCGCCCCGCGTGCTCGACGTGGTGGGCGGATCCGATTGCTCGGTGATGGTGGAGTTCTTTCTCGACGACGACCTGGACATCGAGGCGCTCGAGCACATGGTGACGAGCGCTGGAGGCGACCTGAGCCACTCCATCGCGGGCGCTTCGGACCACGACACTCGCGACATTCGCGCTTTCCGGCACTCGGTGCCCGAGCGGGTCAATCAGATCATCGCGCAGCGCAAAGCGCTTCACCCGACGCTGCACAAGCTCGCCACCGACATGGCGGTGCCGAACCGCGAGCTGCGCTGGGTGTATGCCTTCTACGAGCAGACACTCACTGACGCGGGCCTGGAGTTTGCCATCTTCGGCCACGTGGGCGACAACCACTTCCACGTGAATCTGCTGCCGCGCGACGGCGAGGAATTGCTGAAGGCCAAGGCCCTGTATGTCGAGATTGGCAAGGCCGTGGTGGCCCGCGGCGGGTGCGTGGCCGCGGAACACGGTATCGGACGGATCAAGCGGTGCTTCATGCCGCTGCAGTACGACGACGACGCCCTCCACACCATGCGACGGATCAAGCAGTGCTTCGACCCCGAGTGGCGCTACAACGCCGGGGCGGTGATTGAACCGGCCGCGCCGGTACGTGCGTTGTCGCCGTAGCGTTCGACTTACCGGCACTCCTGGGGAGTCCCCTTCGGCACGAGTGCGCCCGTTCTGTGCCGTGTGTGCCTTTCCGTCCGCGCGGCGGTCCCGCTGCTATACTCGTCTGAAGTGAATACTGCTTCACTAAGTGAAGATGGACTCATAACTGCGCCGCCACGCCCGGCCCGCCGGCCGACAAACAAGTGGCTGGTCACCATCTCGATCAGCTTCGGCACCCTCATGGGCGCCATCGACTCGTCCATCGTCAACGTCGCGCTGCCGCAGATGCGCGGCGCGGTCGGCGCCACGCTGCAGGAGATCACCTGGGTCAGCACCGCCTACGCGGTGGCGCTCGTGCTGGTCATGCCGCTCACGGCGTTCCTGGGCCGTCAGTTTGGGCAGAAGCGCGTGTATCTCATCTGCCTGGGCCTGTTCCTGCTGGGCTCGGTGCTGTGCGGCATCGCCACGTCGTTGCCGGCGCTGGTCATCTATCGCGTCATCCAAGGCCTTGGCGCCGGGGCGCTGCAGCCCACCGAGCAGACGATTCTGCGCCAGACGTTCCCACCCGAGGAACAGGGCATGGCGATGGCCCTCTTCGCGATGGCGGTGATGCTGGGCCCCGCGGTTGGCCCGACGCTTGGCGGCTACATCGTCGACAACTACCACTGGTCGTGGATCTTCTTCATCAACCTGCCGGTGGGCGTACTCGGTTTCTTCATGGTCACGAGCTTCGTGCACGAGGATCCTGCGCTGCTCGAGCAGAACCGGGCCGCCGCCGAGAAGCAGCGCCGGAACGTCGACTGGGCCGGCATCGGCTTCATGTGGATCGGTCTCGGCGCGCTGCAGTACTTCATCGAGGAAGGCGCGAAGGCAGACTGGTTCGACTCCCGCCTCATCACGCTCGTCTTCGTGCTCGCCGTGGTCGCGCTCGCCGCCTTCGTCATCCGCGAGCTCACGGCGCCCGCACCCGCCGTCGATCTGCGCCTGTTCAAGGATCCCGTGTTCCTGTCGGGCACCGCCATCGGTGGTCTGATGTTCGCGATGCTGATCGCCAACCTGTTCCTGCTGCCGGTGTTCATGCAGGAGCTGCTCGGCTTCACGGCCGTGCAATCGGGCTCAGCGCTGATGCCGCGAGCCCTCGTGATGATGCTGGCCGTCCCCATCGTGGGTCGCATCTACAACAGGGTGTCTCCGCGGGCGTTCATCGCCTTCGGGGTGCTGCTCTTCTCGTTCAGTTCGTGGCTGCTCAGCCGTCTCACGCTCGAATCCGGCACGTCGGACATCATCGTGCCGCTGCTCATCCAGGGCGTGGCGTTTGCCTGCCTCTTCGTGCCGCTGACCACGGTGGCCCTGGCCAACGTGCCACGCCACCGGCTCGCCGACGCCACGGGCCTCAATTCCCTCATCCGCCAGATGGGTGGCGCCGTGGGGCTGGCTCTCTTCGCGACGTTGCTCGGCCATCAGAGTGTGATCGCCCGCGGCGGCATGGACGGGCACATCACGGCCACCAGGCCCGAGGTCTGGCGGCAATTGCAAGCGACGGAAGCGGGACTCATCGCCCGCGGCCTGGATGCGGCCTCGGCGAAGACGGCAGCCCTGCAGTCGATGACGGGCCGCGTGATGCTGCAGAGCACGGTGCTGGCCTTCGACCACATCTTCGTCGTGGCCGGCCTGCTCTTTCTTCTGGTGCTGCCCTTGCTCTTCTTCCTGCGGACACCCCGGATCGTCCCGGCGGTCGCCCGCGATGTGCACGTGGAGATCTGACCGATGACGACGACCGAAACGTCCATGCCGCCGCGGCGCCCCCGCACGGCCTTCGTGGTCCTGGCCGCGCTGACCACAATCGTGCTGGGCGGCCTGGCCGCCTACGCCTACTACACCGCCGGGAGCGAGCAAACCGACGACGCGATGGTCGAAGCCGACGTGGTCGCGGTGGCGCCGCGCACCAGCGGCGGCGTCGCCCGAGTGCATGTGAAAGACAACCAGGCCGTCAAGAAGGGTGACTTGGTACTGGAACTCGACGACACGGACCTGCGGACCCGGGTGGCGCAGGCACGCGCCGACCTTCAGACCGCCGTCGCTCAGGCCGAGGGCGCGCACGCCCAGGCCCGCGTCGTGGCCGCGAGCGCCCGCGGAGGGCTGCAGAGCGCCCAGGCGCAGGTGTCGTCGTCCTCATCCTCGGCTCTGGCCTCGGATTCGCAGATTGCGGCCGCCGACGCAGCGCTGGCGCGGGCCACGGCCGAAGCGGCGAAGGCCGCCCGCGATCTCGCCCGCGAGAAAGACCTGGTGGCCGTCGACGCCATCCCGCGCACGCAGTTCGAGATGACCGAACTCGCCCACAGTTCGGCGCAGGCCGCGGTCGCGCAGGCGCGAGCCACCCTCGCAGCCGCGCGCGACGCTCGCGGGGCGGCCGAAGGCCGTGTGGACGAGGCCCGGGCCAAGGTGTCGCAGTCGACGCCGGTGGCCGAACAGATTGCCGCCGCGCGGGCCTCGGCCGCGCTGGCTGACGCCAGGGTGACATCGGCGGAAGCCGGGGTGGCGCTGGCCGAGCTGCACCTGACGTATACGAAGGTCCATGCGGTGCGCGACGGCATCGTCACGCAGCTTGGCGCCCGCGTGGGGGCGCTCGTGCAGGCCGGGCAGCCGCTCGCGCAGCTCGTGCCGACCGACACCTACGTCGTCGCGAACTTCAAGGAGACGCAGATCGCCACGATGCGCGCGGGCGACCGTGCGGTGGTGCACATCGCTGCCTATCCGGGGCGCGACTTCGACGCGGTGGTCGAGAGCCTCGCCGGCGGCACCGGGTCGCGCTTCTCGCTGATACCTTCCGACAATGCGTCGGGCAACTTCGTGAAGGTCGTGCAGCGCGTGCCGGTGCGGCTCACGTGGACGGCGCCGCCCGACGTGGCACTGCGCGCCGGCCTCTCGGCGGTCGTGACCGTCACGCGGAGCGAGCGATGACCTGCGCCATCATCGTCCTCGCGGCAGCCGCGCTGGCGCTCGGTGCGGCGCCGGCGGGCGCCCAGATCGCCGGGATGCCCGTGTCGAACGCCCTGACGGGCAGCGTGCCCTCGGCGCCGGTCGTGGCGCAGCCGGTCGCGCTCAGCCTGGCAGAGGCCGTCGATCGGGCCCTCACGCACAACCTCGCCATCCTGAATGCGGATGGACGGGTGGTGCGATCGGAGGCCGAACGGTGGCGCAGTCTGCGCGACCTGTTGCCGCAGCTGGAGGCGCGCAGCGGCTTCACGCGCCAGACGACGAATCTCGCCGCGTTCGGCTTCGACACGACGCTCTTCCCGAACGTCCCGCCGATCGTCGGACCCTTCAACGTGTTCGACGCGCGGATCGGCGCGTCGCAGACGGTCTTCAATCTCAGCGCGTTCAACGAGCTGCGTCACGATCGCCACGTGCTCGAGGCGGCGCGGCTCGACTCGCTCGACACGCGCGAGGTCGTCGTGCTCGTCGTCACCAACCTCTATCTGCAGGCCATCACCGGCGCACGGCGCATCGAGGCGGCGCGCGAGGCCGTCACGACGGCGCAGGCACTGGCGGCCCTCGCCACGACCCTCAGGAACGCGGGTACCACCACTGGCATCGACGTCGTGCGCGCGCAGGTGCAGGTGCAGGCACAACGCCAGCGGCTCATCGCCGCCGAGCACGACTTCGCCAAGCAGCAACTCCAACTGGCGCGCGCCATTGGCCTGCGCACCGCACAGGCGCTCACGCTGACCGACGCCTCCGTGACGTTGGCTCGGCCGGCGACCAGTCTCGACGAGGCGCTGCAGCGGGCGGCGACGTCGCGGGCCGACTACCGCGCCGCCGTGGAGCGGCTGCACGCGTCCGAAGCGACGCAGCAGGCCGCAAAGGCCGAGGTGCTGCCCACCGTGGGCGTGCGCGCCGACATCGGCGCGCTTGGCTCGGGTCCCGGTGACGCGCGTCGCACCTACACGCTGTCTGGGGCGGTCCGCGTGCCGCTCTTCGACGTGGGCCGCCGGGCCCGGGTGATGGAGTCAGGCGCCGAGGTCCGCGAGCGCCAAGCCGCGGTCGCCGATCTCGAGGAGCGCATCGAGGCCGACGTCCGCAGCGCGTGGCTCGATCTGCAGGCGGCCGAACAGGAACTCGCCGTGGCGAAAGAACGTAGGGGCCTGGCGAGCCAGGAACTCGCCCTGGCGCGCACGCGCTTTGCGGCTGGCGTCACCAGCAACATCGAAGTGATCCAGGCGCAAAACGCCGTCGCCGCGGCCACCGACAACGAGATTGCCAGCGCCTATGGTGTCAACGCGGCGGCAGCCGCGTTGACGCGCACGCTCGGCACCCCGGCGGGCGCCGACCGCCGGTTCTGAACGCCTACTTCTTCTTCGGCGCGACGTTATACACCGCGTCGGTCACGGGCTCGAGCCATTTGACCTCGCCCTCGTAGATCGTCAACTGCTCGATCGCTTCATCGGGCGCGGCGCCGTGCCAGTGCTCGACACCGGCCTTGGTGAACCAGGGCTGCCCCGGCAGTACTTCCATGACCTGACCGCCGCGGTCCTGCGTGCGACCCTTGCCTTGCTCGGCCATCAGCAGTTGGCCGTTCGAGTGGCTGTGCCAGTTGGACCGGCTGCCGGCCGGGAACTTGAGCCGCAGCGTGCGGATGGCCTTGGCATCCATCTGCGTGGGATTGCCCCCCATGAAATTGCTCTGAGCGGCCGGCGCCGCCGGCTGTGCCGACACGGTCGTCTCAAGTCCGCGACCGAACATTCCCGCGACCGCGGCAACGGCAACAACCGCTCCAAGAACCGTCACTCGCAACCGCGTACTCGACATCTCGCTCATCGTGGCCTCCATCAGAATGATGCCAGTGTCTCGTGACGCACCTGGCGCCGGAAGTATACTCGCGCCCATGTGGCGGGTCATGCGCGGCGTGATCGTGGGCGGCTGGACGGCGCTTCTGGTGTCGGCCGCCGTCCCTGCCGTGGCGCAGAACCAGTCACCGGCCGCGGCGGGTGCGGCGCTGTACGCGGCGCGGTGCGCCGATTGCCACGGCGCCGACGCCACGGGCGTGCGCGGACCCGACCTGACGCGCTTGTGGGGCGCAGGCGCCACCGACGACCGCGTCTTCCAGGTGATTCGTCAGGGCGTGTCCGGCAGCATCATGCCAGCCAGCACCGCACCGGATGCCGAGGTCCGGGCGCTCGTGGCATATCTGAAGTCCATCGGCACGGCCACGGTCGCCGTTGGCGCGCGCGGCTCGGCCATTGCCGGCGAAACGGCGTTCTGGGCCAGTTGCGGCGGCTGCCACCGGGTGGGCCAGCGCGGCGGACGGCTGGGCCCCGAGCTGACGCGCATTGGCGTGACGCAGTCGGGCGACGCGCTGCGCACGGCCATTCGCCAGGCGAGCGCGGCCATCACGCCCGGCTATCAGTCGGTCACGCTCGTCACGCGCAACGGCGCCTCGATCCGCGGCCTGCGCAGGGCTGACGATGCCTTCTCGGTGCAGGTGCTCGACACGCGCGAACGGCTCCAGGGCTACATGAAAGCGGACCTCGCCAGCGTCACGAAAGACAATCGCTCACTGATGCCCGACTACGGACCTGATCGTCTTCCTGACGCCGT
>JANMDX010000271.1:0-20429 GCA_031376505.1 Acidobacteriota bacterium | reverse complement strand
GCGGCCACGGCCGCAATGACCGTCGCAGCGGCGCTGCCGGCCGGCACGTCCGGCACCGGCCCTGGCGACCGCGCAATCGGCGGATTCGCCGCCGTGAACGGACTGGGATAACCCGCGAGTACGGTCGTGTTCCAGTCCTCGAGGCGCACCGGCGCGCCCGCCGACACCGACGGCAGCGCCGTGATATCGAGCGCCGTGTCCGAGAGCAGCACGCGCACGCTGGTCTTCTTGAAGTAGCGCTCGGCGAAGATCGGCGAGCTCGTGGCCTCGGTCGTCGGCGGACGCTTGATGAGGTCGATGTTTGCGCCATTGGCGGTCACGAGGTCGAGGTTGAGCGCCTTCACGCCGGTGCGGCCGTTGCGGATGTTACTTACATAGGTGCTGAGCGAGATCGTGGGCCAGCTGTTGTTGAGCGCCACCGGGTTAACGCCGTCGGTCACGCTGCCTTCGGTGCGTGCGAGCGACCGGAACGGACCAGTGGCGTTGCCCTGGGTCATGCTGACGGTACCGGTGCTGCCGCTGGCATCGATCGACTCTTGATTCGACAGGCGCTGGCGCACGATCTGCTTCACCGCGGTGACCTTGGCGCGCAGGATGAGCGACGTGCCCGAGGCCTGCGCCAGGAACAGGTTGCTGTTGGTGTGCACGCGCCCGCCGAAGTCAAAATTGGCGGCGGCCGAGAAGCTGAGGTCGACGTCCGAGAAGATGCCGAACTGAAACACCGGAATGGCGGTGGTCTCCACCGTGCGCAGCAGGTGCACCTCGCCGCCGTCCACCGAACGCGCGGTGGCGTCGAGGCGGAATTGCCGCTTGAGCGCCATCAGGCCCTCATACGGCCCCGACGACACGATGCCCGACGTGGCCGGTCCGAGCGGAGTCACCGCGTAGGCGGGGCTCGTGCCGGTCGTGACGAAGGTCACGTTCGGAATCGTGGGCTGGTTGGCGGCGGCGCCGAGCGCGGTGATCTGTGTGTCGGACGGGCCCACGGTGTTGATGAAGAGCTGCGCCAGGTCGGCGTTCTGCTTCTCGATGCCCGACTGCGCGCCGTAGAACGCGCGGGCGCGATCGCGGTCGATGGTGCGGTAGGTCTGGTCGCTCATCACGGCGGTCGTGAAGCCCACGAGCAGCGCCGACATGAGCACCATCATCAGAATCGTCGTCAGCAGCGCAATGCCGCGCTGGCTGTCGATCGAGGGACACGAGACACGGCGGGCATTCATGATGAAGACCTCTCGAACTACGGATAGACGGCCACGTAGGCCAGATTGCGAAGACTGGCCACGGTGGTGACGTAGTGGCGCATGTAGTCACCGGTGGACCGCGATTTTTCTTCCGAGCGCACACCCACCTTCAGGTTCACCTTGCGGATCTGGCTGGAGGTGAAGGTGTCGGGGCCCGACACGAAGGGCACGTCCTGCACATTGGACGGGTTGGTCGTGCCGTCCACGAGGTCGTAGCTGAACTGCAGATCTTCGACCACGCCGGCCATGGCCTGCGGGGGGAAGTTGTTGATCACACGCATCAGCCGCGGCTCGCCGGGAGTCGTTTCGGCTACGTAGTAGGTCGTCATCAGGATGCGCCGGACCGACATCGCGGTGCCGAGGATGTCGGTGATGTTGCCGTTGGCGGCCGAGCGCTGATTCAAGTTGAAGGCGTCACCAGACCCGAAATACACGGTGCCGGCGGTCTTGCTGGTCACGGTCTGCATGGCCGAACCGGTCGAGTTGGTGAAGAGCAGGATGTCGCCGGTCGTGATGGGGCCAACGCCGTTGGCCAGGTCGCCGGCAAACCACGCGGTCTGGGTGCCCATGGTCATGCTCGAACCATCGGCAGCGAGCTTCGGCCCGGTCGTGGTGACGGTGGACGGCTGGACGGGGTCGAGCACGGCCAGAAACGGGTCGCCCGTCAGCAGCGTGATCTCGTCGGTCTGGCGGCCGCCGATGATCGCCCCCAGGTTGTTGCCGGTCGTCACCGCGCCCAGCGTGGTCAAGGTCGTGTTGTCAAAGGCATACGAGAATCCCGGCGGGCTGGGACGCTGCACCAGCGTGGCGCCGGCGCCCGACGGAATGGGGATGCCGCCGGTGGGGATGTCGCGGCCGGCCTGGAGCAGGTCGCGCACGAGCAGGTTCACTCCAGAACGCATGTTCTGGCCGGCGTCGGTCAGCTTCAGCGTGGCGTCGTTGATCTTGAGGGCGTCGTCGAAGGTACGGATGGCGATCCCGATGACGGCCAGTGTGATCACCGAGGCGATCAGGAACTCCGAAAGCGCAAAGCCGCGGTCCGAACGAATGGTGTGCATGACTCAGGTCCTCACGCGTACTGCGAGATGAGCGCCGTGACCGTGTAGGTCTTGGTCTGGCCGTTGGCCGGGTAGGTGATGGTCACGGTGACTTCGCGCAGGAATCCCGACAACTGCACGATCTGGATCCGCCGCGTGAAGTCCGACAGCGTCACGGTCTTGTCGTCGGGCGTGCCCACGTAGCCGTCGGGACCGGGATACACGAACGACTCGACCGCACCGTCGTCAGCGGTGTTCAGGATGCCGTCGGCGCCCGCCGTGGTCATGCCGGTGGCCGGGCCCATGAACACGCCGCCGTCGGCCACATTTCGAATCTGGGCCCAGGTGATCGTGTGCGAGTCGCGCGCGGCAAACACGCTTTCGACCGCCTCGGCGGCCTTCTGCGTGGCCAGCACTTCATACGGCGCGCTGCTCGACTTCTGCACGCCGCTCACGAAGGCCTGGGTGAGCCCCAGGACACCGACCGTGAGAATCATGATCGAGACGAGCGTCTCGACGAGCGAGAAGCCGGAGTCGGACTGCGGAGAGGCCTGCATGACTACACCCGTCCCCATGCGGCGTTGAGCCGCTTGTATGCGCGCACGCGCCCCGTGGACCCGAGAATGGTGACGGCGCGCGTCGCGAACTGATCGTTGGGCGCGGCCAGGAAGATGGTGCCGTTGATGGTCGTGCCCGCCGGGTCCACCAGCATGCCGTCGCTGTTGAAGATCACCCGGGTGGCGCCGTCGAAGTCGAGAGCGCTGCCGGCGCCGAACGCATCGGCCGTGTCGGGCGTGCCGGCCGGCAGCATGAAGCGGATGTTGCCTTCCATGATGGTGCGCCGCAGGAGCGTCGTGCCGAGCGGAATCTCCATGCGCAGGAGCCGGATTTCGTTGGAGGTACCGGGAAACGTGATCTCCACGTTGCGGCGCTGCGCCACGGCGGTGTCGCGAGCACGGTTCAACTCGGTCATCACGAGCCGCATGGCGTTGTCGGCGTTCATGGAGGCGCGCGAGGTGTTGATCTGCACGAGCGTCATGGCCATGAGCACCATGGACAACGAGGCCACCACCAGGACCTCGATAAGGGAGTAGCCTCGTTCGCCGTCTCGAGTGGGATGCGTGCGCATGCCCTCCCCTACAGCAAGCGCCGATCCGCTTCCGGAGGGACGCCCGTAAGTGCTGCAAAGATTAGGGATCTAGGCTACAAACAGAGCGGGCTGAAGGGATCCGCTGTGCCAATCCTGGACACGTCGATTACGTTTTTTGTCACAGAGTTGTCCAGTGACGGGCCTGGCGGGGAACGCGATCATCGGATGCCTGGCGCGGGGGCGTGGTCGAACCGTGCAGTCGCGGCAAGTCAGTGGCGGCGGAAAACGCCGCACCTGCCTGACTCGACGTCGCTACGAGGCTACTGGTTCGGGCGCAGAATCTGCCGGAACTTCAGCGTGTTCACGTCACGGAACATCGGCGTGCCGGGCGGCAGCAGGATGGGCGTGAGGAAGTCGGTGTCGAAATTGTAGCCGCGCGTGGGCGGGCTGTAGACGTTGGCGTCGGCCCGATAGGTGCCGGTGGCCTGCCGGCTGAAGAACAGGCTCACCATCGATCCGCGGTAGCGCAGGTTCTGGCCGCCCCAGTCCTCCAGCATCCGCATGAAGTTGTGCACGCCGCCGTCGGACCCGTATTCGTTCACGCCCCACGCGCCGGGCTTGGCAAACGGCACGGCCTTGCCCGTGATCATCGCAAAGCGGTAGCCGGTCTCGGTCGCGTTGCGGTTGTTCATGTCGTTCGGGAACCGGAACGACATGGCATCGGTCCAGGCGTTCGAGAGCAAGGTAATCGTGTCGGCCATGAGCGCGGCCGGCACGTTGGGCTCAGCCACCACGCTGGTGGTGGTGGCGTTGTAGTTGCCCTGGACGTAGAGCGGATTCTCGGTGGCCACGGTGAAACCGGCGGGTGGCAGGCTATTGACGGCGCCGGTGATGCCGCCGTTGATCACTTTCACTGCCCGGCGAAAGAGCACCGGCCGATTCACGCGCGCCACGCCGGCGTTAATCGGATTGATGATGTCCCACGGCCTGGCGGCCGCGGTAAACGGCGCCAGAAGTACCGCCGGCCACGCGCCTCCGAACACCAACGGATGCGGCGTCTCGCCGTAACTCTGCAGCGTGCCGTTCTCGTTCACGTCTTCACCGCCGTTCAGCAGGTTGTCCTTGGCCCACACCGCGTTTGCCGGGTTGATCGCATCCTCGAAGCCGTACTCGCCGGTTTCCGGGTCGCCCCCGATGCCCTCGTTGTGGTCACCCCGGCGGTCCGAGAAGTAGACGATGTAGCCGTTGTTGTTGAGCGCCAGCGCGCCGGTGGCGCCGATGGTGCCGGCAAACCACCGGTTGAGGTTCGCGGCGTCGAGCGCCACGTAACTGAACACGCCGCCGAGCATCATGCCGGTGGTGGTGGCCACGGTGCGAAACTGGCCTTCACGGGCGTCGTAGAGCATGTTGGGCCAATAGTCGATGCCGGCCGTCGTCGCCCCGTAGTTGGTCACGGCGGCTCCCGTGCAGGCCGCGCCAGTGAGGCCGTTGTCGCGCAGGCGCTGCATGCGGATCACGGCATTCGGCGTCGGGTCGGCGCAGAGAGCCCCTTGTTGGTTGGGCGCGGCGAATCCGAGGTTGAGGATCTCCATCGTGACGTCGGTCCACGTACCGGCCGCGTCCTGTTTCTCGATCTTCAGGAAGCCACCAAGAAGGGACGTCTCCTGCGACACGAGCTGGTTCGTGGTGATGACGTCGCCCACGGCGGCGACCGGAGCCACCGTCGTGCACCCGGTCAGCTGGGTTCCCGCGGCGTTGTAGCCGGTGCAGGTGATGGGCTTCTCGTTGGCCCAGAAGGTGCGCGAGGCCATGAAGAACCCGGTGGTGCTCACGACTGACAGACTGGCATTGGCCGCGGATGCGACGGTGAGCGTGGTGGCCGCAGTCACCCCGGGACTAATCGTGGCGGTCACCACGGCGCCGGCGGCAAACGCGGCAGCGTGGACGCAATTCTGGAACTGTGTGGGAGTCGCGGCCGTGCATACGACCGCGACGCCAGCGACCGTCAGCGTGTTCACCGGCGCCACCGGACCCGCACGCAGCCATTGCGGCACGGCGGGATTGATCGTGAGCGTGGCGCCGCCGCCAGCGACCGCATTCACGGTCCAGGGGCCACCGGCCGGCGGCGGCCCGAAGGCGTGCGCAACCGCCGGGCGCCCGGCGCCCACCACGTAGCCGGCCGGCGGCGCCGTGTTCCAGTTGCCTTCGAGCGCCACCGGCGCCGGCACAGCCGTGACCGTGGGCAGGTTGGTGATGTCAGTCGCGCGATCCGACAGCAGGATGCGCAGGCTGGCCTGCGAGAAGAATCGCTGCCCGAAGACCGGCGCATTGGTGATGTTCTCATTCGACAGCGTCAGCGGCCGCCGGATCAGGTCGACCGGCGTGGCGCCCATCGTGGCCAGCGGCAACCGCAGCGCCTTGGCGCCGGTGGCCTCGGTGCGGATGTTGGTCTGGTAGGTCACTTCCGACAGGTTCTTCCAGCCGCTCCAGGGCGCCGCCGTGGTGCCGCTGCTCTCGGTGTCCGCCAGGCTTCGATAGGAGGCCGGGGGACCTCCGATGACCGTGGGCACCGACACGGTGCCGCCGTGGCCCGTGAGTGTGATCGAGACGCCGTTGGACAACGTATTGCGCACGACCCGGGTGAAGGCGGTGATCTTGTCGCGGAAGGTGAGGGTCGAGCCACCGCCCGAGGCCAGAAATAGCGATTCGTTGGTGTGCACGCGTCCGCCGAAGTCGAAGTTCGGGCCCGCGTGGAAGCCGATGGACTTCTCGCCGAAGATGCCGAACTGGAACACTGGCACCGCCACCGTCTGGATCTCGCGGCGCAGGCGCACTTCGGAGTTGCCGGTCGTGGACTTGGCCGTGACCGTGAGCACGTAGGGCGTGATGAGGCCTTTGAGGCCGTCGAACGGCCCGGTCGTGATGTCGGAGTTCGGGCTAGCCATCGGATTGCCGGTGTTCGGTCCTGGGCCCGGGTCGGGAGTAAACGACAGCGCGTAGCCGGACCCTGCGACACCGCCGGGGGCGGTGTACTCGAAGCCGGGGATGGCGGGCGGGACGTCGTCGATGATGTTGAGCTGAGCAACGCTGGGGCTGAAGTCGGCCTCGAACAGTCCGCCAAGGCTGGCCGTGAGCTTCTCGAGGCCCGCGTGGGCGGCGGCGTAGGCCTGGGTCTGGTCACGGTCGGTGGCGTGCGACTTCTGGTCGGCCACGACCGCGGCAAACATGCCGGCCATCAGTCCACTGGCGAGCATCAGCACCAGGATGGCCGTGATGATGGCCATGCCCGATTCGTTCTTCCAGGATGTCTGTGTCGTTGCCTGCGTCATTGCGTGCCTCGTTTGTGCGCGGGAGTGTGCCGCCCACTCGGGCGGGGCGCCCCTACGACCGGTACTTGTCCACGAACGCCATGCCGCGCAGGCTGACCTGCGACTTCAGCGTGTTCTTGAAATACTGATTCGCGGGGGGCAGCCGGTCCACTGACCGCCCGGTCACCTCGACGTTGACCTTGCGCACCTGGGTGCGGCCGCAGGGGTTCGGCGTGCACGCGCCGCCGCCGGCCATGTCGGCCGCGGTCATCTCGACGTTGCCCGGGTTGCCGGTGCCGTTGCTGATGTCGAAGCCGAACTGCAGATCGACGGTATCGAACGCCACGGCCGTACCCAGCGTGTTGTCGAAGCTGGTCTCATGACCGTTGTTGAGGCGGCGCACCAGCCGCGGCCGGTTCGGGTCGAGCGCGGCGTCGATGTAGTAGGTGACCATCCGCACGCGCGAGATGAGGGTGTTGGCCGCCGCGTTCACCGGCACCTGGGCGTTCAGCGCCGCCAGCGACCCGTTGGCGGCACCGGACTGGTTGAGGTTCAAGGAGTCGCCGTCCGCGAAGGTGAGACGGCGCGCCGCCGTGTCCACGGCCGTGACCTGCACCAGCGTGTTGAACGAGCCCTTCGAGATGATCATGAGCTGGCCGGGCGCGACGCGGTCGGGTCCGCTGGCCAGGTTCACGCCCGCGGCCACGTCGACGTAGGACGACGTCACCGCCGTGAGCGCCTGATCCAGGAACGCATTGTCGGCCATGATCACCGACAGCACGTCGGTGGCCACGCCGTCGATGACGGGGCCTGCGCCGGCCCGCGGCATCACGGCGGGCAGCGTGAAATCGGCGGCCGTCGTGACGAAGGCAGAGCCTGGAGGCCCGGGCAGCCGCACGGGCGTCGCGCCGAGGCCGCTCGGTATGGCGATGGAATGCGACGCCGGCAGCCCCGACCCGACCTGCAGAAGGTCGCGAATCATCAGGTCCACGCCGCCGCGCAGCGTGTTGTTGGTGCTCGAGATCATCATGATGGACGCGTTGCCCTTCATGATGTCGGACAGCCCGCCGAGCGTGGCGCCCATGATCACCGTCAGGAGGGCCATCGAGATGAGCAGCTCGATGAGCGAGTAGCCGCGGTCGGACGGGATTGGAGGCGCTGGCGTGGATGGCATGGCCGGGGTCCTCTTAGGAGTACGACGACACGTACGTGGTCATCACGTAGGTGCGCCAGCCGCCGTGCACCTTGTAGCGCACCACGACGCGCACTTCGCGCAGACTGGGATTCAAGGTGCTCGTGCCATCGAGATTCAGAGGGTTGATGTCGATTTCTCTGGTGAATTCTGTGACCGGCATCTCGGGTTCGCCGTCGTCGGCGGTGTTGACGAGCCCGTCGTTGCCCGGCCGCCTGATGGTCTGCGCGCCGTCGAGGAAGACGCCGCCGTCGGCGGCATTACGAATCGTCGGCCACGAGGCTTCGCCGGTGTCGCGGGCGGCGTGCACGCTCTCGATCGCCTCGCGCGCTTTTTCACGGGCCACCAGCATGGGCGTCGACGCCGTGATCTGGCGCACGCTGAACGTGAAGACCCCCACCAGGGGCAGGAGGCCCGCGGTGAGGATGAACATCGCGGCCAGCACTTCGACCAGCGAGAAGCCCCGTTCGTCCGCGCGACCCACACCCGCCCCGGCCCGATTCGTTACTCCGACCATTGCGCACCTCGCCACTTCCACACGCGAATAAGCCCGGTGACGCCGAAGATCGTCATGGCCCTGGCTGACTCACGCTTGTTGGGTTGCCCGAAGAAGATGGTGCCGTTCGACACGTCCCCGGCCGAGTCGATGAGGGACCCGTCGCTCGTGAACATCCACGGGCCGGTGCCCGAGAAGTAGATGGCCGAGCCGGCGCCAAACGCATCGGGCGTATCGGGCAAGCCGGAAAACTTGTGGAACTCCTGACCTGCCTCGAACAGCAGCTCGCCGACCTGCGTCTTCAGGCCGCTCGGCACTTCCACACGGTCGAGTTTCAGCTTGTTGGGCGTTTCGAAGCGCAGTTCGATGTTGCGGCGCTCGGCCACGGCTCGGTCGCGCGCGCTATCGATGAACGCCTGGGTGACCGACACGGCGCTGTCGCCCTTGGCGCGGTCGACCGTCGCCATCGTGACGGGAATGGCCACCGCCGTGCCCACGGCAATGAGGGCCACGACCACCAGGACCTCAGCGAGCGTGAAGCCTCGAGACGATGCCCTGCCCGGGATGAATCCAGCCATGCCCGGACAAGTAGCAAAGGCTCTGCCATGAGGCGCGCCGCCGGTATTCGCAGAATCGCCGCTGCTCGCACTATTCGAAGCCGGCTGCGCCCGCCGACTGCTCTAGGTTTCGACAGTCGCGTACCACAATTGTCCGTGGAGGGGCGCCACCCCCGGCGCGGCCACGTCAGGCGGCTGTGACGCCCATGGGTGCGAGCCTGACGCGAAACTCGCGGTTGAGGAGCCACAGGCTGAGCGCCAACTGCAGCGTGACCGACACCACGGTGAGGTACCAGACCCACGTCAGCCGGAAGCCTGGCATCGTCGACAGCACCAAGGCCGGAATGGCTACAACCACGATGCGCACAAACGACGCCACGAGCGACGGCTTGGTATTCCCCATCGCCTGGAACATGCTCGACGTGACAAAGACCAGGCCGGCCGCCAAGTAGTTCCACGACACGATGCGCAGGTATTCCTCGCCCACCGCGACTACCGCCGGGTCGGTTGAGAAGAAGCGGATGAGCGCCCCAGGAAACAACTGGCAGACCGCCACGAAGCCGGCCGTGCCAGCCAGCGACAATTGGGCCGCCATGCGAAAGGTGGCTCTTACTCGATCGGCCAGGCCCGCGCCGAAGTTCTGGCCAGCGACCGGCGCCACGGCGAACCCGAGGGCCACGATCGGCATGAAGCCGGATTGCCCCACGCGCTGGCCGATCCCGAAGCCGGCCTGGGCAGCCGAGCCGAAGGGCTGGCTCACGACGTACACGACGGCCATGTAGACGGCAATGAGCGCGAACTCCACACCGGCCGGCAGGCCGATGCCAAGCAGGCGTTTCCAGGTCGCCGCCTCGGGCACCATCTCGGCGCGGCGCACCCGCAGGGTCGACGCCGGGCGCTCGGCGTAGTAGTAGAGCCACGTCACGCCCACGGCGATGGCAACCAGCGACGCCATGGCGGCGCCGGCCACGCCCATCGGCCACCCGGTGCCCCAACCGAAGATGAAGATTGGCGCGAGCGCCATGTTCAGCACGACGGTGGTGCTGCCCACGACCATGCCGGGTTTGAAATCGCCCAGGCCGCGCAGCGCGGACGACACGGCCACGAGGGCAAACTGCAGCGCCATCGCCGGCACGAACCACCACAGAAACTGGCGCACCAGCGCGGCGGTGGCAGCGTCGGCGCTGAAGACCGATGCGTAGAGCGGCGTCAGCGCCAGGCCCACGATCAGGAAGGCCGCACCGGCAATGAGCGACATCGACTGCGCCTGATTGAAGACCCGGCGCGCGCCGTCGGGGTCTTTCCGTCCCACCGCATGCGCGACGAGCGTGGTCGTGCCCACGCCCAGCATCTGCGTCAGCGCCAGCACCACGAACGTGAGGTTGCCGGCCACGCCCACGGCCGCCACGGCTTCCTTGCCCAGGCGCCCCATCCAGTACAGATCCGCCAGGAAATACAGCGTCTGGAAGAGCATCGTGAACAGCATGAAGCCGCCCGTGGCAAACAGGTGCCGGGCGAGCGACCCCTTCGTCAGGTCGTTCATCGTCTAGGGCCGCGGGCCGCGCTCGAAGTCGAGACTGGCGTCCGAGCTGAAGTTGATGCGCCGCACCCGTCCGCCGTCGCGGCGCATGTAGAAGCGTCCGCGGGTGCGGGCGTCGACCTTGTCGCGGTCCATGATCGACTTCACCGCGCCGGGCACGCGCAAGTAGTTCAAGTCGAAGCGCGACGACATGCGCGCCTCGCCGAAGCCCGCGACCTCGACCGACTGGGTGATGAAGCCATCGCCCACGCGCACGCCGTTCAAGAACAGGTCGTACTGCACGCGCTCGATGGTGATGGGGTCGGGATTGGGATTGCGCACGTTGAACGTGACGTCGAAGGTCGCGCCCGTCAGGCCCACCTGCGGACGGCCGAGCCGCTGCACCTGAATGCGAGGCGGTTGCAGTGCGGCGCAGCCAGCCGCGACTATCGACGCGAGGAATAACAGCGCAGCGAACTTCACAGGAATGCGAACCATGGGTGCTCCACCAGCCGACGTGCGGCGCGTGATGTCAGGGGGTGATGGCGATCATGTCACGAACTCGTGCCGCTTGGGCCAGGTTGTCACTCGCCATCGGACTCGCGGACCAGTCTCACCGTGAGGATGGCGGCGCCCAGGAACGCCATGAACAGCATCGAGGTCCAGTGCGCCCGGTTGATGCACTGGAAGCGCACGTGTTCGCCGGGCTTCACGTCGAACTCCACCGTGCGACGCACGAGCGTGTTGTTCGCCTTCAAGTGGTGACGGCCCGGCGCAATCTCGCGGGCGGCCTCCTTGCCGTAGTACAGGGTGACCCAGTCCTCGCCGTCGAGCGACAGGTAGACCTGGCGATCCTGCACGTCGTCGACTGCGGTGCGACGCACGGTGAGCATGGCTGGGCCCTGCGGCTCGACCAGGGAGGCCACGTTCATACCGCTGCCCACGCCCTCGTCGGCCGGAGATCGCGACGCGCGGCGGCAGAGAGGCTGCAGCACGAGCGACGGGAGCGCTGCGGATCGGACGGTCACGGCGAACGATCGTCGCATATCCAGACAGGTCTGTCTGCGGTCACCGCGCCACGAGCGCGGGCAGTGCGTCCACGCTCACGTCGCGCTCGGCGGCGATGAGGCCGGCACGATGGGCGGCGTGCCCGAGCACGCGCTTGGCGGACCATCCAGCCGCGCGCAGGTCGCGCACGCCCGTGTCGCCGGTGGACTTGCTCAGCTTCTGAGTGGCCGACTTCATCACGAGCGGGTGGTGCAGGAACACCGGCGGGCGCGCGCGGCCGAGCAGGCGGGCCAGCAGCATCTGGCGTCCCGTAGACGCCAACAGGTCGTCGCCGCGCACGACCAGGTCGACCCCCTGCGCCAGGTCGTCGGCGCTGACGGCGAACTGATAGGTCCAATTGCCGAGGCGATCGCGCAGCAGCAGGTCGCCGCACTGCGCCGAGGGGTCCTGCCGTGTCGGTCCGTGAACGGCGTCGTCGAAGGCCACGCTGCCGCGGTCGACGACGAGCCGCCACGCCACGCGCGAGTCGAGCGGCAGTCCGCGGGCACGGCAGGTGCCGGGATACCGCAGCTCCGTGGGCGGTTCCGAGGCCGCTTCGATCGCCGGTCCTGACCCGCCGCGGGCGGCGGCGTTGGCCGCGTCGATCTCGCGTCGCGTGCAGTGGCAACCGTAGACCAGGCCGTGGGCAATCAGCGTCTGCGCGGCGCGCTGGTAGTGCGCGTGACGGTCCGACTGGCGGCTCTCGCAGGGTCCTGCACGAAACGCGCCGGTGGGAAAGGCATCGGGCTGCAGGCCCAGCCAGTCGAGGTCGTCGAGCAGCGCGTGTTCGTATTCGGGCCGGCAGCGCTGCGTGTCGTGGTCCTCCACGCGCAGCAGCACGCGGCCGCCGAGCGCCCGGGCGGTGCCCCACACGTAGAGGGCGTTCACCACGTGCCCCAGGTGCAGGTACCCGGTGGGCGCAGGGGCAAAGCGCGTCAGCGGCGACGAGGGAAGGCGGGCGGCCAGGGCCACCAGGTCGATCGCCGGCCGGCGCGACTCTCCCTGCACGCCCCGATTGTTGATCGCGTGGCGGAACTCCGTCGACGGTCTGGCCGGCGGCGGTTGTCGGAGGCGGCGTCACACGCACGGGCATGCGAGCACGCTGGAGCGGCCGTTCGACCAGGGGCCGCTGCCGTTCACGCCCGACTCCAGGCCATCCGGTGACGCGCGACGACCGTGCGCAGGCCAGGGAGCGTATGCTCCTGATGTCGGCTCCATGACCACCACCGTCGCCATCGTCTTCTTGCTGGTCTACGTGCTGGGCGCCTTTGCCTACGGCTCGGCGCTCACGCTTTCGCTGCGCCAGGCCAGCCCCGTGTGGGCGCCGCACCGCACAGGCGGCGGCGCCGGACGCGCGCGGCTCGACGCCGCCAGCGTCGCGCTCTTTGCCTGGTCGGCCGCCTGGTTCGTGGTGCTGGGGCTGGATCAGTTTTCCGAGATCGTGAGCGGCCCCGACCGGCGCGGCTGGCTCGACCTGATCCAGTTGGTGCTCGTGCTGGGTTTTCCGCCGCTCATCATGCACACGATGTATCAGGAGGCCCACGTGGCCGACTGGACGGGTGCCCCGCGGGCATGGGCCACCCGGGTGCTGGCGGCCGGTTATGTCGCGTCACCGGTGGCGGCGGTCGCCATGCTCGGCATTGCATTTGGCCTTGTGTCCATCCCGAAGTCCGGCGCCTGGATCGGCGGGACCATCGCGGCGCTCTTCGCAGTTGCAGGGGTGTACTCGGCCGTCGTGATGAATCGCGATCCACGGCAGTCGGGCACGCCCGACCAGAACAATCTCCGGCGCGTGCTGAACGGCCTGTTCGTGTTCCTCACGCTGATGAACCTGGTGCCGGCCTTTGCGAGCCGCGAGACGTTCTCGTTTTCCATCTTCGGCCGCTTGATGAGCGTGGCGCCGCTGCTCTTCCTCTCTGCCACGACGTACTACGAGAACCGCTTCGAGTTCTACGACCTGCTCGTGAAACGCGCCGCGATGCTGCTTGCCGCACTGGCGGCGCTCGGCGCCTTCTTCGCCGTCGCGCTGCCATGGCTCGACGGGCTTCCCCGCGACGGGGCGCGGCCCTGGCTGTTCGCCCTGGCTGCCGTGCCGCTCATGTTGGCGGCGCCGCGTCTGGCGGGCCACTTGAGCACGCGGCTCGATCGCGCATGGTTCGGCCGGCACTACACGCCGGTCTCGGCGGTCACCACGGTGCTGGCGTCGCTGCAGGCGGCCACCGACGAGCCCAGTTTGATGTCGGCGGCGGAAGCCAGCCTGAAAGAAGTGCTCGGCGTGACCGTTCGCCTGCGCACGACCCCGCCAGACACTGACGACGCGCGGACCGCATTCATGATCGAGGGCAGTGCGGCCGACCCGAGCGTGTGGGTCATCGTGCCGCGCGTCCAGGGCGAACGCGTGCTGCTCAGCCAGGATCTGACGCTGCTGCGCTCGCTCGGCACGGTGATCACCTACCTGGTCGAGAACGTGCGGCTGCAGCAGCGGCGCCAGGAACAGGATCTACTGGCTCAGGAACTGCGCGTGCAGTCGAGTCAGTCGGAGCTGAAGGCGCTGCGCGCGCAGATCAACCCGCACTTCCTCTTCAACGCGCTCAATACCGTCGCGTCGCTGATCCATAGCGACCCGGCTCGCGCTGACCGCGCGGTGGAACAGCTGTCGGAGGTGTTCCGTCACACCCTGCGTCGCTCCGAGAGCGAGTGGGCGACGCTCGACCAGGAGCTGGCGTTCGCGGCGGCGTATCTCGACGTGGAGGAGGCCCGCTTCGGCACCAGACTGCGATACACGATCGACGCCGACCCCGCGGCCCGCCGCGCGCAGGTGCCGTCGATGCTCGTGCACACACTGGTCGAGAACGCCGTGAAGCACGGCATCGCGCAGGTGCGGGGCCACGGCACGCTCGACGTCACGGCCCGTGTCGGCAACGGCCGGCTCACGATTGCGGTGTGCGACAACGGGCCCGGGCCGGCGCAAGCGCCCGGGCCGGCCGATTTCGCCCGGCGCGCCGGCGAGCAGTTCGGCCTGCGCAGCGTGCGCGACCGGCTGCGCGGGCACTTCGGCGGCGACGCCGCGTTTACGCTCACGCGCGACGACGCGCGCGGCGTCACCATGGCCACGCTCGACCTGCCGCTCGTGCTGCCGGATGTGCGTTCGGCGGCGCCGCGCGAGGTACCGGCGTGACGCCGTTGATGCGTGTGGTGCTCGTTGACGACGAAGCGCCAGCCCGAGCACGACTTCGGGCGCTGCTGGTCGAACTCGGCGGAGTCACGGTCGTGGCCGAGGCCGACAATGCCGATGCGGCGCGAGCCGCCGTAGCTGCGCACCACCCGGACGTGCTGTTTCTCGACATCGAGATGCCGGCCGAACGCGGCACCGACCTGGCCGCGTCGCTGCCAGAACCACGGCCGTTCGTCGTGTTTGCCACGGCCTACGAGCGGTTCGCGCTGGACGCGTTTCAATACGACGCGGCCGACTACCTCCTGAAGCCCGTCACTCGCCAGCGCCTGCGGACCACGCTCGACCGGCTACACCAGAAGCTTGCCCTGCGGCGCGAAACCAGCCGCGAACTCGACGATGCCACTCGCGCGCAGACGTTCCTGTTGCCCCGCGTGATGCCCGAGGTGCCCGGGTTCGCGATCAGCGCCCGCACGCTCCCGGCGCGCGGCGTGGGCGGCGACTTCTACGACGCCGAGTTCGTGGACGACCGCGTGGCCTTCGTGCTCGGCGACGTCTCGGGGAAAGGCATGGCGGCCGGCCTTATCGCCTCGAGCGTGCAGGCCCGGTGGCAGGCGGCCATCCGGCAGCGGGATCTCTCGCTGGCCACGATGATGACGTCGCTCAACCGCGACGTGATGGCCTCCACCGAAGGATCACGCTACGCCACACTGATGCACGGGCTGCTCGACCCGGCCACCGGCGCACTGCGCTACGTGAACGCCGGCCATCCATCGGCGGTACTGGTCTCGTCGGATGGGCGTTGGTCGCCCGCCCTCGCGTCGACGGCGCCGGCGGTCGGGCTGATGGACGTCGTCGACTTCCCCTCAGCCTCGCAGGTGCTGTCGCCAGGCGATACGCTGATTGTCATGAGCGACGGTGTCTGCGAGGCCCGCGACGCCGCGGGCGAGGACTTCGACCTGGCGAGTCTGGCGATGCTGGCACACCGCGGTGCGGGCGCGGACCTGACCACGGTGGCCGACGACATCGTGCGCGAGGTGCAGCGTCATCGGGGTGCCGATCAGACCCAGGACGATGTGACGGTGCTGCTGCTACGGAGGATGGCATGAGCCTGCGGGTGCTGATCGTGGACGACGAAGCTCCGGCCCGCGGGCGGCTGCGCCAGCTGCTGTCGGAGCGGCCTGACGTCGCGATCGTCGGCGAGGCCGAAGACGGCGTGGAGGCGATCGAGCGCATTCAGGAACTGGCGCCCGACGTGGTGTTTCTCGATATTCAGATGCCCGGCTGTAGCGGCCTCGAGGTGGCCGCGTCACTCGGACCGGCGCGTCCCGACATCATCTTCTGCACGGCCTTCGACCAGCACGCCGTCGACGCTTTTGAACTGCAGGCGATCGACTATTTGCTGAAGCCGGTCACGCGGACCCGACTGGATGCCGCGCTCACACGGGTCAGGCCCACCCCGGCGCGGGGGACCGCCGTTGCCGCCGACGTCGCAGACACGACCGGCGCGGGCGGGCACCAGGACGACGGCACGGTGCTGCCAGGATCGCCCTCGCGCTTCCTGGCGCGCCGCGGCGCACGCTACAGGGTCGTGCCGCTGGCCGAGGTCGTGGCCTTCAGCTTCGACGACGGACAGACCCGGCTGCACACCGCGACCGAGCAGCTGTTGATGCAGCCGACGCTCGCGCAGTTGTTGCGGCGGCTCGACCCGGCCCGCTTCTTCCAGGTCTCGCGCACGACGGTCGTGCACCTCGACGCGGTGCGCGAGGCCAAGCCGCACACCGACGGCACCGGCCAGATCGTGCTCTCGAACGGGGCGGTCGTGGAGGTCTCGCGGCGGCGCTGGCGGCCCCTCCTCGACCAACTCGAGCGGTAGGCGCCCACGGGCACGTCGCGCCCTCACGGGCCGTCGTCGTGCGTCGCAGCGCGCGTGCTAGCATCGCGCCATGCGCGTGCCCGGCTCCGTCTCGACTCTGATCGTGCTCCTGTCGGTGACGGCCGCACCCGCCGCCGCCCAGACGCGGCTCCGGATCATGCCGCCTTCGGGCGCCACGTTTGCGGTCGGTCAGCGATTCGACTTGCGGGTCGAGGCCACCGGCGCCACCGCCGCGCCGCGCGGCCTCACCGTGACCCTCGACGGCGTGGATGTCTCGGCGCGCAACGTGCTCGCGCCGGGCCCGACCGGCGAGAAGGGCGGCAGCGGCACGGGCACCCCCGCCGACGCCACCGTGCGGCCGGCGGCGCCGGCGCCGACCTCGTCCACCAACTTCCTGCTGCGTGATGCCAGATTCGACCGGGCCGGACGGCATGCGCTGTCGGTGCGCATCGGCGACGGCACCGTCATGTCCGCCACCTATGAGGTTGGCGCGTGGCAACTGGCGCGGCCGGGCGCGCGGCCCGCGCGCAACGTGATCATGCTCGTGGGCGACGGCATGGGCATCTCGCACCGCACGGCCGCGCGCATCGTGTCGCGCGGCCAGACCTTCGGCAAGTCCAACGGCCCGCTGGCCATGGACACCCTTCCGGTAACCGGGCTTGTGATGACCTCGTCGCTGAACGCCGCCGTGACCGACTCGGCGCCGGGCATGTCGTCGTATTCCACCGGGCACAAAGCCAACAACAACCACGTGGGCGTGTATCCCGACAACACGCCCGACCACTTCGACAACCCGCGCGTGGAGTACGTGGGCGAGTTGTTGAAGCGCACGCGTGGCCCGGGCTTCAACGTGGGTATCGTCACGACGGCCGCTGTCATCGACGCCACGCCCGCCGGCAACGCCGTGCACACGTCGTTTCGCGATGCCTACTACGACATCGCTACCCGGTTCGTGGACGAGCGCGCGACCAACGGTGTGTCCGTGCTGATGGGTGGCGGATCCACCTACTTCCTGCCGGCCTCGGCCGGCGGCACCCGCAAGGACGACCGCGACCTGGTCCGTGAGCTCAGCGGCGCCGGTTTCGCGGTGCTGCGCACGGGCAAGGACGTGAAACGGGCGCTCGCGGACGCCCCGCCAAAGGCGCTGCTCGGTCTGTTCCATCCGCGGCACATGTCGGTAGCATTCGACAAGGTGGGCGCCGGCCGCTACAGCGACGAACTCGCCCTCGATCGCAACCAGGACCTGCGCGATCAGCCCATGCTGCCCGACATGACGGCGCTGGCACTGGCGTCGCTCTCCGCCCACTCGCCCAAGGGGTTCTACCTGATGGTGGAAGGCGCGTCGATCGACAAGCAGGCGCACGACTCCGACGCCGACCGGGTCATCTGGGACACGATTGAGTTCGACAACGCCGTCAAGGTCGCGATGGCCTTTGCCGATCGGACCAACCGTGACGCCGATCCGGCCAATGACACGCTGGTCATCGTGACGGCCGACCACGAAAGCGGCGGCCTCGGCATCATCGGCGTCGGGAACGAGCGCTACGCGCCATCGGTCATCGGCAAGTCGGTGCGCGACTACGCGGCCACCTTCCGCTTCGAGCCGGCCCAGACACTCAACTTCTTCACCAACTACACGGTGGACGCCCAGGGCTATCCGACCAGTCCCGACCCCACGCGCAAACTGTTGCTGGGGTTTGCCGCGGGCCCCGATCGGAACGAGAACTGGCTGTCGAATCGGCTGGCGCGGGCGGCCACCGTGGTCGACGCGACCACGAAGGTCGCTGTCGCGAACCCGCTGCGCGACGGCACCGCGAGAGACACGGACAACCTCGGGGCCGACGGAAAGGCGTATCCCGGCTTCCCGGTGATGGGGACCATCGAGAACGGCGCCGCGGGCTGCCCCGACCCACAAGGCTGTCCAGACGACACGCGCGCCAACCCGGTCGCGATTGCCGGACATACCGCCAGCGACGTGCCGCTGTCGGCCGACGGACCCGGCGCGTGGCAGTTCACGGGGGTCTACGAAAACACCGACGTGTTCGTGAAGCTGCTGCGCGCGGCCGCCGGCAGCTATCCGCGCCTGCCTCGCTGACCCGCCTTCCGCGTTGGCATGCGGTGCGCTGGCGCCGTGACTATAATCACGGCCATGCCCCTCATCGACCCGAACACCTGGTCGCGCCGCGAGCTGCTGGCGCTGGCGGCTCAACTCAGCGCCGGCGCAACCGCGGCCGCGGTGTGGCCCGCGTCCATGGCCGCACAGGCCCTGCCCGGTAAAGATGCACGCCTCGTGGCCCGCTCGGTGCGCCCGCCCGACTACGAAACCCCGGTGGCGCTGCTCGACAGCTTTCTCACGCCGAACGACGTGTTCTATGTGCGCTGCCACATGCCGGTGCCCGCAGCGCCCAATAAGGCCGCGTGGACGCTCACCGTGGGCGGCGAAGTCGGGTCGCCGCTGTCGCTGTCGGTGGCCGAGCTCAAGCAGTTGCCTGCGGCCTCGGTGACGGTCACCCTGGAGTGCGCCGGCAACGGCCGCGTGTTCTTCGACCCGCCCGTGGCGGGGATTCAGTGGCGCAAGGGCGCCGTCGGCACGTCGAAGTGGACCGGCGTACGACTGGCGGAGCTGCTGAAGCGCGCCGGGGCCAAGGCCGGCATGACCCACGTGCATGCCAGCGGCGCCGACCGGCCGATGGGCACGCAGCCGCCGTTTGTGCGGCAGGTGCCGATGCCGAAGGCGCTCGACCCCGACACCATCGTGGCCTACGCCATGAACGACCAGCCGATTCCCCTGGCCCACGGCTTTCCGCTGCGGCTCGTAGTCCCCGGCTGGGAAGGCGCGTACGCCATCAAGTGGCTCACCACGCTCACGGTCGCCGCCAAGGAACACGACGGCTTCTGGGTGCAGACCGGCTACCGCTACCCGACCAAGCGCGTCGCCCCAGGCGCGGCGGTCGATCCCAAGGATCTGGCGCCGCTCACCGGCCTGGTGGTGAAGTCGCTCATTACGCGGCCGCTGGATGGCACGGTGGTGCCGCCGGGACCGGTCACCGTGGCGGGGTTTGCCTGGGCCGGCGACCGCGACATCGCGAAGGTGGACGTGTCGGTGGACTCCGGTGCCACGTGGCAGCCGGCCAGGCTCATCGGCCAGGCCGTCAAATACGCGTGGCGGCGCTTCGAGTTCACCTTCACCGCCACGACGCAGGACACGCACACGATTCTGTCGCGCGCCACCGACAGCCGCGGCGCCGTGCAGCCGGTCGTGCCAGCGTGGAATCCTTCAGGCTATCTGTGGAACGCGCCCGATACGGTTCGCGTGGAGGTCAAGGCATGACGCACGGCGTGTCGACCCGGCTGCGCGCCGTCGCGTGTGCCGCCGCGGTCGTGGCTGGCGCGGCTCTGGTCGACGCCCAAGCGCCCCCCGTGACGCTTCCTGACGGCGCGGGCGTCGAAGTGGCGCGCGTACAGTGCATCGGCTGCCACGACGCGGACCTCATCGTGTCGCAGCGGCTCTCGCCCGCGGGTTGGGATCGCGAGGTCGCGAAGATGGAGCGCTGGGGCGCGAAGCTCTCGCCTGAACAGCGGCCGGTGCTCGTCGCCTATCTGGCCAGACAGTTCGGCGTGCGGCCCACCGCGTCGCACGACATCACTGCCGTGGCGGCCGGCGAGACCGTGTTCACGCGAGCCTGCCGGGTATGTCACGACGACGACCAGTCGGCACAGCAGCGCCTGACGAGCGCCGGCTGGGGCCGCGAGGTGGACAAGATGGTGCGCTGGGGCGCGAAGGTGTCGGCTGACGAGAAGGCTCCGCTCGTGGCCTTCCTCACATCACGTTGGGGTCACCAGTGAGGACCCGGCCCATCCGTCTGTGCGTCCTACGCTGACGTGGATATCCTG
>JANMDX010000241.1:0-8014 GCA_031376505.1 Acidobacteriota bacterium | reverse complement strand
AGCGAGCCACGGCCCCTGGCGCTGCCCAACGGCCCGTCGATCAACTTCGCCTACGTGGCGGGTCCGGCTGGCGCGCGCATCGAGCTGGTGGAGCGCCCGGGCCTGAAGCCTGGCCAGTAGGTGGACGCCGCGAAGATCCTGGCGAACTCCTAGAAGTTAGAGACAACTTGCGCCTCCGAAGGGAGTGGGGTCCGGCTTGCTCATGGAGGTTGAAAAATGACAGCCGGCCGGCGCGCAGAGTGTGGATACCGTCGTCGCGTGGAACCGCGTGATGCTCGCGGCGCTCAGCGTACCTGGGGCTAACCCGCCGACGGTCTTCAGCTCGCGACCGCTCGCTATCACGAGCGCGGCCGTCTTCGACGCAGTCAACAGCTTCGACCGCGTCTATCGTCCTTACACGGCTTGGTTCGACGCCGCCCCGGGTGCGTCGCGCGATGCCGCGGCGGCACAGGCCGCCCACGACGCGCTCGTCGCGCTGATGCCGTCGCGGACGGCCGCGTTCGACGCCGCATTGGCCGAATCGCTCGCCGGGATTCCATCGCGGGCGGCGGCCGATGGCGCCGCCGTGGGTACCGCGGCGGCCAAGGCCAACCTCGACCGCCGGACCGGCGATGGCTGGGAGCGCCCGTTCCCTGCGTACGTGCTGCCGAGCCTGCCGGGGTACTGGAAGCCCACGCCGCCCGGCAACCTGGCTGCCACCTTCACGAACTACCCCGACGTTCCCGGCTTCGTCGTCGAGAACGGGCGCCGCTTCATGATCGAGGGGCCGCCGCCGCTCACGAGCGAACGCTACGCGACCGACCTCAACCAGGTGAAGTCGTGGGGCTCGGTCAACAGCACGGTTCGCTCGGCCCACAGAGCAAACGATCATCTCGCGGCAGTGGGCCGGAGAGGGCACGTCGACCACGCTCTTTCACGTCTGGAACAACATCCTCGGCGACGTGGCTCGGAGCCGCGGCTTGAACGGTCTCGAGACGGCGCGAGGCTACGCACTGGTGAACATGACGTACCACGACGCGTTGCTGACGTCGTTCACCGGCAAATTCGTGTACGGGCTGTGGCGTCCGGTGCACGCCATCCGCGAGGCCGACACCGACGGCAACGCCGCCACTGACGCCGATCCGGGCTGGACGCCGCTGCTGACCACGCCGCCCTACCCCAGCGCACCCGGCAACATGGCCTGCGTCGGTGCGTCGCTGTCGCGCGTGCTGGAGCGTGTGTTCGGCCAGGACAACATCCCGTTCTCGGCGACCTGGACGGGGACCACCGGACCGACAACGACGCGCAACTACAACGGGTTCCGTGAGGCCGGCGATCAGGAGGCCTACAGCCGCATCTGGGGCGGGCTGCATTTCCTGTTCGAGACGACGTCGAGCATCGGCCAGTGCTCGCGGATCGCCGACTACGTCGTCGACAACGTGCTGCGCAAGCAGTAGCGAACAGAAGCGGCTGGGGGCCAGGGAATCAGACGACGGGAGCGGTCGCAGCCACTGGGGCGACGACCGCGCTCGTACCAACACCCACACCCGTGGCGGCACGGGTGAAGACCACCGCCACGTTACGGATGGGCGGCGCAGTACTTCGATCCAGTGCAGGTGGTCGGCACGAACACCTCGGCCTGGATGAGCCAGGTGCCGTTCGCTTTGCGCCACTGCGCCAAGTACGTGCCGCGTACCTGTACGACGCCGTCGGGCTCGGTCCAGCGTCCAGTCCATTCGCCGCGCTCCGACGCCACGTTCCAGGCCGCAAACACGTCTACCGTGGTGGGCGTGCGCACGTAGACGGTGTCGGGGCGGCGCGAGAACTGGTCGGCCATCCGCTGGCCGTTCACCTCGAGGCCCGAGCCCTGGGCGCTCGTGGACGACACGATGTGCACGTCAGGCAGCCAGTGGCGAGCGATGCCGGGAACGTCGTGCGCGGCAATCGCCTGGTTCGACTGCGCGCGCGCGGCGCGAATGGCCGCGTCGTCAGACGCCGGCGGCGGGCCCTGGGCGGCCGCGGCCATGGCCACCATCACCATCACTGGCACGACCATCGCGCCCATCAGCGCCACCCAGTACACATGTCCAGTTCGCATGCACGTCTCCCCGGCGCCTCATCGCGCTCGCGGACATCGTAGACTGTCCGGCATGCGACGACGCGATTTCCTGCACGTCTCCACGATGGCCGCCGCTTTGGGCTCTGCGCGGGTGTCTGGTCAAGCGCCTGCGCCACGTCCTGGCCCGGGTCCTGCCCCGCGTGCCGACCCGCGCGTCGATGAGATCGCCGCCCTCGTCACCGCGAAGATGTCGGAGTACCGGGTGCCGGGCGTGGGCCTCGGCATCTTCGCCGATGGGCAGACCCAGCTGCGCGGCTTTGGGGTGACCAGCCTCGACGATCCGCAGGCCATCACCGAAGACACCCTCTTTACCATCGCGTCCATTTCAAAGACCCTCACCGCCACGGCCGTGATGAAGCTCGTGCACGACGGCCGCCTGGACCTCCACGTGCCGGTGCGCACCTTTCTGCCAGGATTCCGGGTGCTCGACGACGAGGTGAGCCGCACGGTGTCGCTGTGGCATCTGCTCACGCACACGCCCGGGTGGGAAGGGCAGCTCGGGACCGAGGACCGCGGCGCCGAGGCGCTCGCGCACTTTGCCTCGACGATCATGCCGACGCTGCCGCAGCTGGCAAAGCCCGGCGAGGTGTGGAGCTACAACAACGCCGGCTTTGCGCTGACCGGCCGGCTGCTCGAGGTCGTGACCGGGAAGTCGATTCACGACGCGCTGCGCGAGCTGGTGCTGGCTCCGCTCGGCCTCACGCGTACGTTCACGCGTCTCACCGAGGCGATGACCTATCCTCTGTCGCTCGGACACCGCGATCGCGACGGCCGGGCCGAAGTGATTCGCCCGTTTCAAACGACGTCGAGCACCACGGCCGGCGGCGTGGTCACGAGCGTGTCCGACCTGATGCGGTACGCGCGGTTCCACCTGGGCGACGGGCGAGCGCCAAACGGCGCGCCGTACGTGTCGCGCGCACGGCTCGATGTGATGCAGACGCCGCAGCTCCGCAAGAACGGCACCACCGACGAGATGGGCGTGGGCTGGCACCTGCGCACGGTGGGCGGCCTGGCCACGGTGGCACACGGCGGCACGCTGAATGGGCACTGCCTGCTGCTGCAGCTCGTGCCATCACGCAATCTGGCGTTTGCGGTGCTCGCGAATCACCAGGACGGCTGGCGTCTCGTACAGGACGTGGAACACGCCATCCTGCGGCGCTTCGCCGCGGTGGCACTCACGCCGGGACAGGCGACCTGCCATCGGGGCGTGAATGAGGCCATGACATTCCATGCGCAGCCACTGTCCGTGCAGCCTGCGCTCGACGAGTACCTGGGCAGCTACGGGCGGCCACCCCTGGGCACGGTGGACGTGCGGCGCCGTGGCGAGCGTCTGGCGGTCGTGACCGACCCGAAGCAGCCGGCGGCCAGCCTCGTGTTCCACGGCCGCGATGTTGCCTACGCGCTCGACGGCTCGTACGTAGGCATGCCGCATGAGTTCATCCGCGACGCCGGCGGCACCGTACGGTGGATTCGGGTGAACGGGCGCATCGCGCGCAAGGACGTGTGACCTCTGGTTCGCAGCGGCACGAGGAGAGAACGACACGATAACCGCGCGACACCTGCTGTTGAGCGCAATCGACCCTGCTCGTGAAGGAGCAGATCTTCAAAGACACCCTCGTGGTCTTCGAGAAGCAGGATGGACGGCCCCATTGGCCGCGCCTGTGCTATGGAAGCTGCCGGAGCTGTGGACGCCTTGCCCGCGGGGGCCTTCAGACGGGCAACGCGCCCACAAGCTCCTTGGAGACCACAGAACGGTTTCCACCGCTCCCACAGCCTCCTTCTTCCTTTCGACCGAGATTCCTCGGCACGACTGGGCCGCGGTAGAGCACGTCGATCGCCCACGGCAGGTCGAAGCGTGTGCCGTCCCAGGTCGGGAGCTTCCCGCTGACGCGTGGCGTCGCCGCATGTCGCTCGGGCTGGTCGAACGGGGCGGCAGGAGCGACGTGAAGTGGCGCGCCATCAGGTCGCCGGAAGGTCAGCACACCGTTGTGCCCACGAATGACGGCGAATCCACCTTCGTGGACGGCGCGATGATGACGTCGGCATAGCAGCACGAGGTTGTCGAGGTGCGTGGCGCCGCCGTTGGACCAGTGTTCGACGTGATGGGCGTCGCATCTGCGAGACGTGCAGCCCGGAAAGCGACACCCGGTGTCGCGTGCGGCGAGAGCGCGGCGGATCGATGGTGGAATCGTGCGCGTCTTGCGGCCCACGTCGATCACGGCACCGTCGGCGTCGTGGCGCATGTGCACCAGCGAGGCGTCGCAGGCCAACCGCTGAGACGTTTCCGTCGAAACGTACAACGCACCGTGGTCCACCTCGACGACGCCGTCCATTGCAGCAGAACTCGCAGTGTTGGTCGACGATTCGCTCCGGGTGTCGGCTGCGTCGTTGGCGTTCACATGCAACACCACCTGATAACGGTCGCCCGCGGTGCCACCATCGAAGTGTGCCGCCATGGCAGACTCGGCGAGCAGCGCCAGAGCGTCGGCCCGACGCTGAGTAGGCGTCAGCTCTTCCGCCATTGCGTCGCCGGTTGATGCGGCAGTCGTGTCGCGGAACAGGCGATCGGCCGCGGCCTCGAGCGCACGCTGCACGACGGCGCCCACCTCGGGCGTGAGCCGTCCACGGATCACCACCATGCCGTCGTCGTCCACCCAGGTGCACAGTTCACGCCGCAGGTGCCGCGCGTCCGTGTCTCGCGCCTCCTGCACGCGGTCCACACGCCGCCACGCGCGCACGAACCGCTCGACGTGCGCGGCGGTGCCGGCCAGCGCCAGGTCCAGGAGCGACCGCTCATTCTCGGCAGTGGCCACGCGGGTGAGCGCGCGTACCTTGGCATAGGAGACCCGCCCATGCTGCATGGCCGTGCTGATTCGCGGAAGTGTCGTCAACGCCCTGGCTACGCGCACCTTCTCGCGCGCGGCGCCGAGGTCGATACCCGTACGCCAGTGTAGCCAGTGGGCGCACGAGAGGAAGCCGTTGTTCCAGCCCTTGCGCTCGTCAAACTCGCGCAGCAGCATGAGCAGTTCGTAGGTGGCGGCATGAAGGCGCGCGGCCAGAGCCGCAATCGTCTCGCCGAGGTCGTCGGTGTCCACTCGGCGAGCGAGCACGAGCGAGTGTGGCGAGGCGTGATTGACGAGAGATTCGACGGCAGATGCAGTGCGCATGTCGCATCGTAGCGTGGCAGATTTTGCCGTCGGAGATTGACGCCAGCGAGGCGAACGACGTTCGATCCGTCGCCGATGATGGCGCGACGGGCGATCGCCTCGCAGGCAAGCCTCACGCGTCCGTCAGATGCCGAGCACGGGCCGCTGCGGACTTCGTGGCGCCCCGCCTCGAAAACGTGTCAAGAGAAATGCGACGAACCGCAAGAAATATTCGTCACGCGAGCCTCAGGTCGCGGCGCGCTACTTCTTCCAGTCGGGCTGCCAGGGTCGAAACAGATCCCGCCGGAGCGAGCTTCATTACTTTTCGCGGGCCGAGAGCCCTCCCTGCCAATTCAGGATCAGCGTAATCGGCGCGGCGGTGGCGTCCGCCACCGGCTGGTTGATCAGGAACCGGCCGTCGCGCGCGACATCGTACTGCGGCCGGTCCGTCGCTACGGACCCTCCGCCCCGGATCCGCGAAGGAAACAGCGACACCGGCATGCCGGCCGCTAACGACGCGCCCGCAGCCGTGACCGGCACCGCCATCATCGTGGCATCAGGCGCCAGGAAGTAGAGTTCCTGGCCGTCGGCGCGCCAGCGCGGCGCGACGCCGCCCGCGGCCGACACGTGCCACTTGCCGCCCGCGTCGGGAAACGGCTGCACCACCACCTCGAAGCGGCCCGATTCGTTGGTCTGATACGCCACCCATCGCCCGTCCGGCGAGAACTGCGCCAGTGCCTCGTGAGCGGGCGTATTCGCGACGACCCGCGGCGTAAGGTCGGGGCTGGTCATGTCCACTACCCACAGGTCGCGCCCGGTAGTCGGGTGGAGCTCGTAGTACAGCAGCCACCGACCGTCCCTCGACCAGTCCTGCGGAATCACATTGTTGGGTGAGTCCACCAGCCGGGCCTCGGCGCCCGACCCGTTCGACGCCTTCGTATAGAGGTTGTAGGCGCCGGTTCGGTTCGAATTGAAGGCGATCCGTGTCCCATCCGGCGACCAGACCGGAACGGATTCCACGGCCGCGTCGAAGGTCAGGCGGGTCATCCCGCCGCCAAGCAGGTCCCGCAGCCAGATATCGATGTTGCCCTGCACCGGGCGACGCATCGCCACGCGCCGGCCATCAGGCGACAGCTCGGGATACGCCGGGGCACTCGCGTCTGGCTCGCCAGCCACGCCCACGGCCTTGCCCGTCCGGTCGACCCACGTGAGCTGTCGCGCCGCGTCGCCGCCGACGCGATAGGCCACCAGGCCCGTCCCCGACGCGGCGAAGCCCCCTCGACCAAGCGAATCCACGCCGACGCGATCAGCCAGAGTGACAGGCTCGCCCGCCAACGCTCGGCCGACGAGATCCAGCCGGCGCGACACCAGGGTTCCGGCCTGCACGAAGAGCACCCGGTCCGGCGGCAGGAACGCACCCGCCGAGTCCGCGGCCGTCAACCGCGTGGGGGCGCCGCCGTCGAGCGACGCCAGGTAGATCCCCCCGGTGGCGGGCGTCCCCAGTTCGAAGAACAGAAAGTGCCGGCCGTCGAGGAGGAACTGCGGATAGCGATGGGCCGTCTGCCCCGGCCGCTCAAGCCGCGTCACCGCCGTCGGCTCGCCCCCGGCCGCTGAGATGCGCCACAGCGGGCTCGCCGCCTCCCGCGTGTACAGGATCGTGCCGTCCGCGTTCCAACTGCCGTCTGTGGGGACTCCGACCAGGTTGGCCAGCACCTGCGGCGTGCCGCCTGCAAGATCGAGGCGCGAGAGCGCGGTGATAGTGCTGAACCCGATCGACCGGCTGTCGGGCGACCAGAATGGATAGATCGCGCCCTCCGTACCCGCCAGCGGCCGCGCCTCGGTCTGGTCGAGCGGACGCAGCCACAGCCGCGACGGCCCATCGCCTGATGCGACGAAGACAAGGGAGCGGCCGTCGGGCGACAGGGCGAACTGCAGCGGCGCATCGGTGGCGGGCGTCGTGATCTCGAGGCGCACCTCAGGGGGCGGGGTCAGGCGCAGATAGCGCAGGGCCGGCACCGCCAGTGCCGCGATCAGCGCCGCCGCGACGGCGAGGGCGGCGATCCAGGGCAGCCGTCCGCGCGACGATGCTGTCGTCGTCGGAGTCGCCGGTAACGCGGCCGTCTCGAATGCGCCCTCGAGTGCGAGGCGTACGCTCTGCATATCGCCGAGCCGCTGCTTCGCATCTCGCTGCAGGCAGGACCGCAACACCTGCCGGATCCGCGCCGGCACGTCCGCCGGCAGTCGCTCCCACGCCGGGTCCGTCTTCAGCACGTTCGCAAGCGTGTCGGACACATCCTCCCCGGCGAAGACCCGCTGCCCGGTGAGCATCTCGAACAGCACGACGCCGAACGCCGAGACGTCCGCGCGGCGATCGACCGGCCGCCCCTTCGCCTGTTCGGGCGCCATGTAGGCCGCCGTCCAGGATCACGCCCACACCAGTCATCCGCGCAGGGGAGGTAATCGTCGGTGAGTTGTCCGCCGTCGCGCTCGCGGGACTCGGGTCGAGCGCTTTGGCGAGACCGAAGTCGAGCACTTTCACGGTGCCGTCACTGCGCACCTTGATGTTGGCGGGCTTCAGATCGCGATGCACGATCCCCTGCTCGTGCGCGGCTTCGAGCGCCTCCGCGACCTGCTTCGCGATGGGCAACGCCTCGTCGAGAGGCATTCCGGCCTGCCGCGCCGAAGTGCCAGGGGCGCAAAGGCGGGCAATGCGCTGTGAGAGATCGTCCCCTTCGACAAGTTCCATCACCAGCGCCGTGACGCCGTTGCT
>JANMDX010000251.1:0-42595 GCA_031376505.1 Acidobacteriota bacterium | reverse complement strand
CCGCCGGCGATGGCCACGTCGCGGATCGCGTCCAGCCTGACCGAGGGATCGATCACGCGCCCGCCCTTGATGACCAGGTCGTAGGCGGGGGCGGCCCCAAGGTCGGTGACGCGGGCGATCGCCGCAGAGCCGGCCGCGGCTGCCCACACGAACTGTCTCCGGTTCATCGTGCTCATATCCGTCTCATGCTCCCTGGGGCGGTCGCGCAGGCGAGGCCACGTCGCGTCGCGCCGTTCCGCTCGGTCACGCCGTCAGCGCCCGCTTTGCGAAGTCCACGCACGCGGTCACTTCCGCTACCGCGCCGCGCGTGCCTGGGTACTCGTACTCGACGTAGGCACGGACCGGAGACGTGGTCCGCTTCAACCAGGCAAGCACCTCGCGGATCGGCGTGTCGCCGCTGCCCCACGGCACGTTGTCGCCCTGGCGCTTCTTGCGGTCCTTCAGGTGCAGGTTGGTGATGCGATCGTGGTGCGCCTCGAGGAACGCGAGCGCGTCGAAGTCCGCTGCCGTGAAGTGGCCGATGTCGAGGTTGATCCGGAACTGAGGAGACATCGCCAGGGCCGTCGTGAAGCTCTGCGGCGTGGCGAACTCGTTTGGGTCGGTCACGTTCGAATGGTTGTGCATCGACACGGGCATCCGGTGCTGTTCGGCAAACGGCACGAGACGCTTGGCGACGCGCACGGTCGTTGAGGCCGTGATCACCTCCGCGCCGAGGGCCTTCGCGGCCTCGAAGCCCCGGTTGATCTCGTCGTCGGTGAACGACTCGGCGACGCTGAAGTTGTAGGCGTAGATGGACATCCCGGCCGCCGCGAAGCGCGTGCGGACGCCCTCGTAGTAGGCCGGGCCTGTCGCCAGCCGCCACGCGCGCAGGGCCTCGCGCGCCGTCGCCTGGGCGTTCGGCGTGGCATTTCGCCCGGCCGGGGCGGCCAGCTCGATCTGCGGCGACCATAGCTCGCATTCGTCGACGCCGCACGCCTTCATCGAGGCGATGACGACGTCCACCGCGCTGGGCGCGCCCTGCGTCGTCAGTTCGCGAAAGCTGTAGGTCTGCACGCCAAGACGCACGCCGCCGACCGGCGAGGCGTGCGTCCATCGAGCGGTAAGGGCGGGAACGATGGCGCCGGCCAGCGCGGCGCGGGAGAACTGACGTCTGGTGATCATGGAAGTCTGCCTGCTCTGTCCGTCGTGGCTATGCGTGCGGTGCCCAGGACCTGTCGCCCGGCGCGTGCGGCGCGTTGGGATCGAAGCGGCCCGGGGTCTCGATGTAGCGCATGGCCTTCGTGTAGCCGATCTCCGAGGTGAAGTAGCCGACGAGCGCCAGTTCTTTCATCATGCGGAAGTAGTGGCGGGCCTCGTCGTCGGCCGGCGCCGGCGCCGCCGGCGCGCGGGAGCGGGCGCCTTCGATGCGCTCCTCCATGGCCGTCTTCTGTTCGCGGTCGAGCGCCTCGAGCAGCGTGAGCCGCTCGGCGGGCGTGGCCTGCATGAAGGCCCGGCTCGTTTGGGCCCGGCACGCCGCGTCGAGCGTCGTGAGGCCCTGCCGGAACACCCGCTGGTCGGCGTCGGTGTAGGCGTCGGTGACCATGAGCGCCATGAAGGCGCCGGTCTTGGCGGCCTTCGCCCCGGGCGTCGAGGTCTCGGGCAGGATCGTCTCGGCAATCTCATCGAGCAGCGCCACGTCGGCAACGCTGAACGCACCGACGCCCTGCGCCATCGCCTGATCGAGCACGCCCGGCTCGAACGAGAACGCCGCCAGGCGTGCGCCGCCGGCCAGTGCGACGCCCCCCATCATGGCCATCACGCGGTGCACGGCTTCGCGGCGCGTGATACCGCCGCGTGTGCCGTCGTCGACAAACGGCTGTGAGTCAGCCCGGTCTTCCATTGCTCACTCCTGGTCTACAGATTGGTGCGTTTCAGTTCTTCCACGGCGAATGCCGCCGCGCGAGCCGTGAGCGCCATGTAGGTCAGCGACGGATTCACACAGGCCGCCGAGGTCATGCACGAGCCGTCGGTCACGAACACGTTGGGACAGTCCCACACCTGGTTGCGGCCGTTGAGCACCGAGGTCTTCGGATCGCGGCCCATGCGCGCCGTGCCCATTTCGTGGATGCCCATACCGGGAAAGTAGCCGTTGTCGTAGACCTTCACGTCGCGGACGCCGGCGGCCTCGAGCATCTCGGCCATGTCGTTCATCATGTCGCGCCGCATCAGGCGCTCGTTCTCACCGGTCTGGCAGTCGATGGCCAGCACGGGCAGGCCCCAGGCATCGGTGCGCGACGGGTCGATGGTGACGCGGTTGGCGTGGTTGGGCAGCATCTCGCCAAAGGCGGTGGCGCCGACGCGCCACGGGCCAGGCGTGGCCATCGTGTCTTTGAAGGCGGCGCCGATGCCCAGTTCCGCCACCGCGCGTTCCCATCCCTGCCGGTTGGCGCTGCCCTGGTATCCGAAGCCGCGCAGGTATGGACGCTGGTCGCCGCCGAGGTTCTGGAAGCGCGGGATGTAGAAGCCGTTGGGCCGGCGGCCGTAGACGTTGCGGTCTTCGAATTCGTGGACCTCGCCGTTGGCGCCGGCGCGGAAGTGGTGGTCCATCAGGTTGTGCCCGAGCTCACCCGAGCTGCTGCCGAGCCCGCCGGGCCACACGTCGAGCGCCGACCGCATCAGAATCCAGGCCGTGTTGAGCGTGGACGCGCACAGAAACACCACCTTGGCGGAGTAGACGGTCGTCTCGCGCGTATGCGCGTCGAGCACGCGCACGCCCGTGGCGCGTTTGCGATCCTGGTCGTAGACCACGTCGGTTGCGATCGCGTGAATCTTCAGGGTGAGCCGGCCGGTCGCCATCGCCGCGGGCAGTGTCGAGGACTGCGTGCTGAAGTAGCCGCCGTAGGGACAGCCAAAGCGGCAGGCGTTGCGGAACTGGCACCGGCCCCGGGTGCCGAGTGGCTGCGTCAGATTCGCGGCGCGGCCCGGGATGATCCGCCGCGTGCCCTCGAAGTGCCGAGACAGCCGGCCCGCAATGGCCGCTTCCGCCACGTTCAAGGGCATGGCCGGCTGGAACTGTCCATCGGGAAGCTGCGGCATGCCTTCGACCGAACCCGAGATGCCGGCGTGGCGTTCGGCGTGGTCGTACCACGGCGCGATGTCGGCATAGCGGATCGGCCAGTCCACGCCGATGCCGTCTTTCGCATTCGCCTCGAAGTCGAGATCGCTGTGCCGGTAGCTCTGGCGCCCCCACGTGAGCGACCGGCCGCCGACCTGATAGCCGCGATACCAGTCGAACCGCTTCACCTCGGTGTAGGGCGATTCCCGTTCGTTGGTCCACCAGTCCGGCTGCTTCTCGTTGAGCGGATAGTCGCGCTTGAGGACTGGGTAGCCGTCGACCAGCTCCCGCGTGCGGCCGCCGCGATGCGGATAGTCCCAGGGCGCTTTGCGCGCGCTCGTGTAGTCCTTCACGTGCTCGATGTTCTTGCCGCGCTCGAGCAGCAGTACCCGCAGGCCACGCTCGGTGAGTTCCTTGGCCGCCCACCCGCCGGAAATGCCCGAGCCGACGACGATGGCGTCAAATGCTTCGGTCTCTCGTTGCATCACGTGGTCTCCCCGAGCGCGTCCTGCCGGGTAGGATGATACGCTCATCGCCCCTCAAAGTGCTGGTGCTGTGCGCGTCGAGGCGTGCACCTGCTCGAGGGCTGGCTGCCAGTCAGCGGACCGTTAGACTGCTGTCCTTTAACGCCTTCACGACGACGGGCCCGACGGCCGACTCGAATCAGCGCCGCACGGCCTTCTTCGCCGCGGTCGATGTCGCGGCGGTGGCACGCCCTCCGGACTTCGGGGACTTCGTCGTCTTGGCGGTCCTGGCGACCGTCACCGCACGCGCCGCCCATGCGCGCAGCGTGGGCGCGTCCTCGAGGACCGCGATGGGCACGTTGTAGTACGGCATCGTCATCGCGCGGTCTGCATACGGCGTGAAGGGCGACGAGCCCGTCGCCTCGTACTCACGCCGGTTGGTGCCGTCGACCTTGAAATACAGCACGTCGGCGGCCACGATGCCGAAGAACAGGTCGTCGGCATACAGGCCCACACCGCCGAACATCGCGCGTGCTCGCAGGCCGGGCGCGCCGGCCAGCTGGTCGAGGACGAAGTCGCGGAAGCTCGCGCTGACGCGCATCGGTTGCAGCGGCGCCCGAGCCGGGCGCGCTTTCTTCGCAGGTGACGTCATGTCCGGTCGCCGTCCCTTCCTCGGTCATCGGCACACGCACACCCGGCGCGCGGCCGTGCCTCAGGGTCTCATCATCGCCCAGCGACGGCACGGCTCGAAAGGGCCGAGAGCCCATATAATCGCCCCAGTCTGGCCCTTATTCCCTGCCCACACCAATGTCACGTGTCTCGATTGCCCTAGTAGCGGGAGCCGTGGTCTTCCTCGGTGCGTCGCTGCCGCGCGAGGGGCTCACCCAGCCGGCGCCCGCGGTGCACGCCACACGTCTGGCGCAGAATCCCCTCATCACGGTGGACACGGCGGCGTCGCTCGGTGGGAACGTCAACGGCCCGACGGTGATCCGCGTGCCCGACTGGGTCGAGCGTCCGCTGGGCCGGTATTACATGTACTTCGCCAACCACATGGGCCAGTTCATCCGCCTGGCGTATGCCGACGCGGCAACGGGGCCCTGGAGAGTCTACGAGCCCGGCGTGTTGCACGTACGAGACACGGCGTTCTTCCGGCCGCAGCCAGATCCAGCCGAGACGCTCGCGGACGTCTATACGCACGTGGCGTCGCCCGAGCTCGTCGTGGATCCGATCCGCAAGCGGTTGGTGATGTGGTACCACGGGTGGTGGACCGACGGCGAGCGATGGCCGAGCGACCCCGCTGCCGCACGCGCGTGGGCCCGCCAGAAGGGCTACGGCCAGTTCACGCAGGCGGCCGAGTCGAGCGACGGAGTGCATTTCACGGTGCGGCCGGCGGTCACGAAGACGTCCTACCTGCGCGTGTTCCCGCACGCTGGCGCGTTCTACGGCGTCTCCCGCCTCGGGCAGTTGTCACGGGCGGCCGACCCGCTCGGCAGTTTCGAACTCGGAGCCCACGCGTTCCACGACGGCGCCTACGCTAGTCGCGTGCGGCATGTGGCACTGCTGCGCCGCGGCACTCGGTTGCATGTGTTCTTCACGGCAATCGGCGACGCGCCCGAGCGCGTGCTGATGTCGACGATCGACCTGACCGGCGACTGGACGACGTGGCGGGCCGGTCCGCCGGTGGAGGTCCTGCGGCCCGAAGCCGCGTACGAATGCGCCAACCTGCCGAATGTGGCGTCGACGGCCGGCGATATCGACGTGCCCGCGCGCCAGCTGCGCGATCCCTTCGTGTTCGAAGACGACGGCCGGACGGTGCTGTTCTACGCGACGTGCGGCGAGCAGGGGATCGCGGGCGCCACGCTCGCGTGGAAGTAGTCGTCAGCACGCGGTGCCCGCAAACCGAATCGCCTTCTCGGTGCTGCTGGCTCCCTTCGGCATGAGCGCGCAGGCCTGCCAGAACCCCTGATTCATGCGATCACTTCGCAACGTGCGTCACGACTCGGCGACGCTATGCTCGACTTGGCGCGCGTAATCGGCAGCGTCGTAGTTGCCCACGGACCGGCTGATCAGGCCATCGTCGCCCATGAGCCACAGTTCGTACCCGCTGATGCGTACACGCTTGCCGGTCCCGCCCGGGCCCGTGTTCCGGCCCTCCAGGGTCCACGCGTAGATCCACTCGCCGTCCTTCTGCACTACGCCGTCCATCGAGACCCGCAAGCCTGGGAAGGCCGTCATGAATCCCTGTGCCGCTTCGGTGATGGCGCGTGTCCCCACCGACGGCACGCCGCCGTTGATGGTGAGCGACCCGTGTGACGCGTAAAACGCCGCCACGCTGGCGGCGTTGTTACTGCACCAGGCCGCGGTGTACCGAATGGCGAAATCGCGAAGCGCGGTCATCTCGAGGTGTGCCATGGAGTTGTCTGTGTGTGTGCCGGTCAACTGCGCGTGAGCATTGCCGCCAGCGCCGCGACGGCTTGGGCGTATCGCGCCACGGCATCGACGTCAACCGCCGCAGGCCAGCGGTCCTGCTGCGTGTGAAACGCGGGACTGCCGCCGAGCAGCGAGACATACCGCCCGCCCCCGACGTGGATGTTACGCGCCTCACCTGCCGGCACGGTGCCGCGCGGCACGCGCTGCTGCACCGCCGTGCCGGCGACGTCAAGCGCTTGCAGCGCGGTCCGTTCCATCTCGTCGTCTGACGCCTGCAGCCGCATCTGTCCACCGGCTGCGCCGATGCTGGCGCCCAGATGAATCCACGCGCTCGCGCTCTTGATCAACCGGGGCTGCGCGTGCAGAAACGCGTCGAGTCCGTGGTGGCCCAGCTCGTGGCCGCTCGATGCCAGAAAGATCGCGGGCCGCATGGGCGTCGCCGCGCTCACCGCCCGCAGCGCCTCGACCCAGCAGGCCAGCCCGCCGCCGCGTTCCGATGCACACTGCCACCACCCGCTGCGAGGCGTGATGACGACGAGAGGCGCCAGACCTGGTTGCTGTCCGGCTACGGTCGCGACGACGTTGAATGCCTGCGCCGGGGTGCGCGTGGCCGTGGCCACGACGGTGACCGGCGTGCCGCCTGTCGCCACCTGATTCAGGAACGCCTGATGCTCCGATCCGATCTGCAGCACGGGGGCACCGAATGGCTGCGCGAACGATCGGGCATTGGAGGGGCACAGTCCCGGGGCGCCGCCGGTCGTGACCGCGACGATGGCTCGCACGGCCGGCTGTCGCCTGAGCGCCGCGATCGACTGGCCCTCGGTGGCAATCGCCGCACGATCGAGTGTGACGAGCGGGATGTCGGCCGACGAGCCCTCCGGTCCGAGCCGGCCGACGATGCCGATGGGGCCGGTGAATCCGCCGTCGAATAGCGGCAGGCCCTCGATCGTCTGGCCGCCCGCGGTGAGTCTGGCCGTGCCGACATCGACACGATCCAGGGCGAACGACACGAGTCGTGCATCACCGCCGGCTTGGGCCGCGAGCCCACTGAGCCACGCGGCTGAGCCGTTGTCCACTGGCGTCGCAGTCCGGTGCAGGCCTTGCGCGTCGTAGCCGGCGATCAGGTCGGAGATGCGCGCGCGCAGCCGGTCGGTCGGAGGTGGTTGCCCTGCGCCAGACGGTGTCAGAGCCCAGGCAGGGAACACCGCGCCCATTCGCCGAAGGAACTCCGCGCGCGACATGTGCGACATGGATAGGCTGCGCTCAGTATGAAGAAGGCGTCGGGGCACATCAAGGTAGAATCCGCCCCATGAGAACCGCCTCCCTCTGCGTCGTCATGGTCGTCGTCCTGGTCTCGCTGCCAGGCTCGGCCCAGGAAGCTCCAGACTACGCGATGCTCGAGAAGATCCGGGCCGAGGGCATGGACCGCTCGAAGGTGTTCGCAGTTTTCGACCACCTCACTGCGGTGATCGGCCCGCGGCTCACCAACTCGCCCGCGCATAAGCGGGCCGTCGTCTGGACACAGGAGATCCTCAAGGCCAACGGCATGAGCGCCGTGCACGCCGAGGCGTTCGCGTTCGGCCGCGGCTGGACGATGGACAAAGTATCGATTGAGATGGTCGAGCCGCGCTACATGCCGCTGGTCGGCTATCCGAAGGGCTGGTCGCCGTCGACTGCTGGGAAGATCGTGGCTGCGCCCGTGTGGCTGCCAGGGCTCGAGGCCGACGCGCTCAAGGCGCAGGCCGGGAAACTCAAGGGCGCCATTCTGATGACGAGCCCCGTGCAGGCCTACGCCATCACGGCCGATCGCCCGCCTGCCACCGGCGACCTCAAGGTGCCGCAGCCCGCGCCGGCGCGCCCGCCGCAGTTGAACGCGGAGCGTCTCGCGACCTTGAAGGCCGAAGGTGTTGGCGTCACGATCGAGCCCAACATCGGCGAGCACGGCACGGTGTTCGTCACGGGCCGCGACCTGGGCGCGAGCGCCGTGCCCACCGTGGTGCTGGCCTCGGAGCACTACAATCTGATCGCCGCGCTGCTGCAGCAGAAGATCCCGGTGAAGCTGGCCGTCGACGTGCAGGGCGCGTTCGACGACAGCGACAAGAACACCCACAACGTCATCGCCGAGATCCCCGGCACCGACGACGCGCTCAAGCATGAAGTCGTGATGGTGGGCGCGCACCTGGATTCGTGGCACACCGGCACCGGCGCCACCGACAACGCCGACGGCGTGGCCACGGCCATCGAGGCGCTGCGCATCCTGAAGACGCTCGGCGTGAAGCCGAAGCGCACGATCCGCGTGGCGCTCTGGGCGGGCGAGGAACAGGGGCTGCTCGGCTCGAAAGCCTACGTGGACCAACACCTGGCGGGCGACAAGAACAAGGCCACGCGCGACGCCTTCTCGGTCTACTTCAATCTCGACAACGGCTATCCGCCCGTGACCGGCTTCTACATGGAAAGCAATGATGAGGCCTTCAAACTCATGGAAGCCTGGGTGAAGCCGCTCTCGAATCTGGGGGTGATTCTGACCACGCCAGGGCATATCGGCGCCACTGACCACCTGTCGTTCCTGGCCGTGGGCGTGCCCGGATTCCAGGCCGTGCAGAACTACGTGAACTACGACGTACGCACGCACCACACGAATATGGACACGGCCGAGCGCCTCGATCCGGCCGCGCTCAAGCAGGCGTCGGTCGTGATGGCGTCGGTGTTGTATCAGGCGGCGATGCGCGACGCGAAGTTCCCACGGGTGGCGCCGCCGGCCGCGGCGAAGCCAACCGCGCAGTAGCAGCCGCGTCGCGGCGCCGCCAACCGCGCAGTAGCCGCCGCGTCGCGGCGCCGCTGTCGTCCGCTCTAGGCCGCCGCGGCGGGGCTGAGCGTCTCTTTCGGCGCCCATGACACGTCCACGTCGTTGCGCTTGAAGAGCCCGAGCAGCGCCGCCTTGTCGGCGGTCTTGGCGTAGGCATCCTCGGGCTTCACGACCTGGCGTTTGACCAGGTCGAGGAAGCTGTCGTTCATCAGGCACATGCCCAGCTTCTTGCCCGACTGCATGATGGACGGAATCTGGAACGTCTTGCCCTCGCGAATCAGGTTCGAGATCGAAGCCGAGGCGATCATCACTTCCATGGCCGCCGCCCGGCCGCCGCCGATCTTCTTGCAGAGCATCTGGCTGACCACGCCCTTGAGGCCGTCGGCCAGCATCATGCGGATCTGCGACTGACGTTCGGCGGGGAACTGGTTGATGATGCGGTCGACCGTGCCGTGAGCCGACGACGTGTGCAGCGTGCCGAACACGAGATGGCCGGTCTCGGCGGTTTCAATGGCCATGGCCATGGTCTCGAGGTCGCGCATCTCGCCCACGAGCACCACATCCGGGTCCTCGCGCAGCGCCGCGCGCAGCGCGTCCTTGAACGAGTCGGTGTGGTCGCCGACCTCGCGCTGGTTCACCAGGCACTTCTTGTTCTCGTGTACGAACTCGATCGGATCTTCGATGGTGATGATGTGGTCGGCACGCGTGCGGTTGATGTAGTCCACGAGCGCGCACAGGGTCGTTGACTTGCCGGACCCCGTCGGACCGGTGACGAGCACAAGGCCCTTGGGCAGCCGGCACAGGTCGAGAATCTCTGGCGACAGTCCCATCGACTCGGCCGTCATGATCGTGCTGGGAATGACACGGATCACGCCGCCGGCGCCATTGCGGTCGACAAACAGGTTGCAGCGAAACCGGCTCAGCCCTTCGATTTCGTAGGCGAAGTCGGCGTCGTGCCGGCGCAGGAACTGCTCGCGGGCGCGCGGCGGGGCGATCGAGAGCAGCAGCTGCTCGGTCTCCTGGCCCGACAGGGCCCGGCATCCCGGCAGTGGCACGATCTCGCCGTCGTGGCGCACGGTGGGCACCGTGGCTGCCGACACGTGCAGGTCAGAGGCCTTCATCTGCACCATCGCCCGCAGCAGCGCGCGCATGCCGTTGGCGGCGGCATCCGACGGCGCTGGTGCCGGCGGTGTGGCCGAGGGTGCGGGCGTGGTGTTGCGGGCGTCCATGGTCACTTCCCGGGCTCGGGCATCTCGACGACGCGCGTGATGTGCCGTTTGTGAATGAGGTGGTGCGTGCCGCCGGCCCGCACGGTGATGAAGGCGGCCGGGGCGTTCAGCCAGTCGGCCACCCGCTGGTGACCGGGCGGCATGTCGATGGTCATCCGGCCCTCGAAGCAGGAGCCACTGGCGTCTACGGTGACCCGCGCCACGGGTGCGTCGAGCAGGGCGGCGTCGTCGAACTCGGCCTCGGCGTCGGTCTCGTGGACCGGCACGGTGAAGGCGACCACGGCGTGCAGGTTGACGATCGTCGAGCACACCGAGTCGCGCACCCTGAAGGGAAAGAACGTGTGCACCGTGTCACTCCACTCGTCGGGCCGCATGGCGCCGGCGTGGCGCGACGACTGCGACGGCATGAAGATGTCGCCGTCAAACGCACGGCCGTCGGTACAGGTGATGGTGACGGGCTGTCTGGTCGTGGGTACCCGCAGGTCGGTCATGGCGCAGTCGGCTCCGCGCACGTAATCGGCACGACGCCGGGGAAGCACAGGCCGGCGCAAACCGCCGGTGCACGTAGTGGCGCCGCTTCGCGCTGCCGTCAGCGGGCACGAGCGTCTGCTGGCGGGGAGACGCCTGGCGCCTGGGGTCGACGAGTCAGAGCGACCGGAGGAAGGCGAGCAGCGCGTCGCGGTCCGGGTCCGACAGCCCGTCGAACCGCTGACGCGCGGGCCGGCCCTGGCCGTCGTGCCGGCGGATGGCGTCCTCGAGCGTGTTGGCCGAGCCGTCGTGCAGATACCGCGTGAGCAGGCGCACGCCCCAGAGCGGCGCCGTGCGCATGTCGGCACCGCTGGCCGATGCCTGCGCGATGCCGTCGCCAAGCCGCCCCATGTCGTGCAGCAGGAAGTCTGAATACGGACGGAACACGGCGCGGTCGAGCGCGCGGACCTGGCTGGGCCCGCTCTGCAGGCTGGGCCGATGACAGGTGGCGCACCCGATCTGTTGGAACACCGTGTCGCCACGCGCCGTCTGGTCGTCGGTCGGTCCGCGTGAAGGCGGCGCCAGCATGCGCATGAAATCGGTCAGGGCCTCGGCGTCTCGGCCATCGTCGTTGAGGGCGGGCGCGGGGTTGAAGGCCAGCGCGGAGCAATCTCCCTGCGGGCAGATCTCGTCGCGGAAGCCGGGGCTCGTGATGCCCATCTCGTTCAGCAGCGCGTCACCAGCAAAGGCGCGCAGCGTCGGCACCTGTGCCTTCCAACCGAACCGGCCCACGACGGTCCCGCCGGTGGTGGGGTCGAACACGAGTTGCACCCGGCCGGCGGTGACCGGGTCGGACTGCTGCTGTTCCTCGGCGACGGCGTAGAGCGTCTCGTCGGGCACCGCGTCCACCAAGCCCAGACCAAGCAGCGGCTGCGACTTTCGTCGCGACTGCACCGTGGCGTCGGCCGGTACCGTTTCGCCCCGGAAGTCGTGCGTGCCGTCGGCCGTGGTGACTGGGCCGATGCCGCGCGCCTGGATGAGCGAGCCGCCGAAGCGCTCGAGGCCATCAAAGGTGTCCTGTTCGAGCCGGCCGAAACGGATCACGGTGCGATTGCTGTCGCCCCCGCCCCGGTGGCAGTCGGCGCACGACTCGTCGTTGAACACCGGCCCCAGCCCGTCTTCGAGCTGGTACTGTTTGCCAAAGGTACGCGCGCCCTCGTCGAAGGCCTGCCTCTGCGCCAGCGTCAGATCGGCGACCGGTACCGAGCCGCCGGGTCCGGGACCGCCTGGTCCGGGACCAGGTCCACGCTGGGCCACGAGGCCGATCGAGACCGCGAGCATGGCGGCGGCCACGCACAGGGCGGATCGCGCGGGCAGAGCGGTTGGACGTGGCGCGCGGGTCGTCGGTGAAGCCATGCCTCGAGTGTGACGGCGGGTCGCCGGACCGTCCAGTGAAGATTCCGTGGCGCCACCAGGCCGCCGGTGAAGATTGTGTGACATGCGCCCCGGGCCTACTTTACGCGCGCGCGCAGTTCGGCGAGAAAGTTGAACACGAGTCGAATCTCGGTGGCTGCCGTCTCGGTCGTGAGCGCCGGCATCATCAGCAGGCGCCGGCCGTCCGGGCCCACGGCGTAGGCCCCGTCGTAGCGAGCCGCGTCGAAGAGCCGGCGCGGGGCATCGACGGCGAGGCCGGTCGCGGTGGCCGTGATGGTCACCGCCATCATCGTGTTGTTTGGGGCCCGGTAGAAGACCTCGCGGCCCGACGGTGCCCACCGTGGCACCGTGCCGCCGTCGGTCGAGAGGCGGTAGTCGCGATCGCCGTCGGGAAACGCCCTGGCGAGAATCTCGAGTCGGCCGCTCGCGTTGGACTGGTAGACCAGCCAGCGGCCGTCGGGTGAGAAGCTCGGATCGGTCTCGCTCGCCGGAGTCGCCACGAGTGGCTGCGGCGCGCCGGCGGTCGGTGCCGAAGGCGTGCCGCCAGCCGCCAGCGGCGTGAGTGGCTCGGCGACGATGTCAGCGCCGGTATCCGGGCTGTTACGCACACGCAGCATCCAGCGGCCGTCGCGCGACACGTTGTTGACGCCGCGCCCACCGTCGGCCGACACGGGCTCGTCGGTCGCGCCTGGTCGCAGCGCCCGCCGCACCAGCGCCGGGTCGGAGTTGCCCTTCAGGTAGACGATCGACGCGCCATCCCCCGACCATACGGGCGCAAAGCTGTCGGTGCCTTGCGTGAGCTGCGAGGTGGTCGCACTGTCGAGATCGACCACCCACAGATTGCGCGTCGGACCTCCCGTGGTGTTGCTGAACACCACGCGCCGCCCGTCGGGCGACAGGTCCCACGCGCGGCTCGAGAAGTTGCGCACCTTGATCGGCGCCGACGCCGTGCCGTCGAGGCCGACCCACTGCAGGTCACGATTGGCTTCGTCGGTGTCCCCGGGCACGTAGGCGAGCGTCCCGCCCGGCGACAGGTCGAAGTGGGCGCCGCCCGACAGGTTGGTAATCAGGCCGTCGAAGACGGGCGTCGCCGTGCCGGTCGTGGTCAGTGTCGCTTCATCGAACCGGATCGCCATCAGGCCGTTCTCGCGCGCGTAGACGAGGAAGCCGTGCGCCGCGCTCCCATCGCGCAGGTAGCGCGGATAGCCGCCGTTGCGCGCCACGACCACGGTGCGGCCGGTGCCGTCGAGACGCTGGGCATGGATGCTGGCGGGTTCCCAGCCGGTGTCGTTCCACACCGAGAAGAGCACACCGGCGACGCCGGGCAGGACGCGCGGCCAGCGGTGGCTGGCTTCGCCCTTCGCCAGCGCCGTGAACGGCGACGGCTCGCCGCCATTCGCCGAGACGCGGGCCACGGGAGAGCCGTTGGTCGGCGTGAACAGCACGGTGTCGTTGTCGCCCCAGGCGTCGCCGCGCACGAGCGGCGCCGGCGCGATGTTGACCGGCGCGCCGCCATCCATCGAGACCTTCTTCAACAGGCGGTCGGCGACGAAGCCGACCCAGCGGCCATCAGGCGAGAAGAACGGCTCGCTGGCACCGGTCGTGCCGGCCAGCACCTGCGACTCGAAGCGGTCGAGATCGCGGCGGTAGAGCGCGGTGGTGTCACCGTCGCGCCCCACGAAGACGACGCGCGTGGCGTCGGGTGAGATCGCCACCGACGATCCCCGTCCGAGAGACAGCGTCAGGCCCTCCGGCAGCACGACTGACGTGCGGACAGGCGTGGTGGCCACCGCGACCGGTGCCGGCGCCGCGCCGCGCACGCCGTACCACAGCGCCACGGCCGCCACGCTTGCCGCGAACGCCATGGCCGGGCCCAGCCACGAACGCCGGCCGCTGGCGGCGTTCGGGGGCGGCGCGCTCGGACTCGTCGACGACGGCGCACGGCCATGCGCTGGCGGCGAGACGGGGCGCGCGTCTGACGACGCGATTCGCGCGCGCTGCAGTTGGTAACCCGCGTCACCGATATCGCGCTGCCGATCCTTCGCGGCTTTCTGCAGGCAGCGGCGCAGCAGTTCCTCGGCGCGTGCCGGCAGCGAGGTCGGCAGGGCGGTCCAGTCGGGCTCGGTATGCACGACCGCCGCTAGGATGTCGGTGGTGGTCTCGCCGGCAAAGGCGGGCCGCCCGGTGAGCATCTCGTAGAGCACGCAGCCGAAGGCCCAGATGTCGGCGCGCGCGTCCACAGTCCGTCCCCGCGCTTGTTCCGGACTCATGTAGGCGGCCGTGCCCAGGATGGCGCCCGGCATCGTGCGCATGCCGAGCACGGTGGGTGAGTTGGCCACGTCAGGCCCCGAGCCGGCGGGGGCCATGGCCAGGCCGAAGTCGAGGATCTTCACGACGCCGTCGGGGCGGACCTTGATGTTGGCGGGCTTGAGATCGCGGTGCACGATGCCGGCGTCGTGCGCGGCGGTCAGGCCCTGACAGAGGTCGACGGCCACCGCGAGCGCCTCGCCGATCGGTATCGCACCGCTCGCGATTCGCTCGGCGAGCGTCGGGCCCTCGACCAGTTCCATGACGATGACGGGGGCGCCGTCGGCGTCCTCGACGCCGTAGACCTTGGCGATGTTGGGATGGTCGAGCGCCGCCAGCACCTGCGCCTCCCGCTCGAACCGGGCCCGGCGATCGGCATCGGCCACGGCCGTGGCCGGCAGCACTTTCAACGCCACGTCGCGTTTCAACCGCGCATCGCGCGCCCGGAACACCTCGCCCATCCCGCCGGCACCGAGCGGCGAGAGGACGTCGTAGGCGCCCACGCGGGCGCCGATGGTCAGCGGCATGCGCGACGAGTGTAACCCGGGATCCGCAGCCCGATCAGGGCCTGCCGGGGCCCGAGCCGCGCCGATATACTGCTGTCATGTTCCGTCTCGTTCGCGCCTCCGGATTCGTCGTGCTCGCGGTCGTGGCCGCCAGCGCCGTGCCCTCCTCGCAAACCCGCAGCTTCGTCGTCACCGGCGCGCAGATTGCCGACGGCACCGGCGGGCCGCTGCGCCAGGTCGGCGTGCGCGTCGAGGGCGACACGATCACTGCGGTGGGTGCGGTCACGCCGCGCACCGGTGAGACCGTGGTGGATGGTACGGGTCTGGTGCTGGCGCCGGGCTTCATCGACGCCCATAACCATTCCACCGAGGGGCTCTTGAAGGAACCGGCGTCGACGACGCAGGTGTCGCAGGGCATCACCACGCTGGCGATCGGCCAGGACGGCAGCTCGCCGTGGCCCATCACCGGGTATTTCGAGCGGCTGCGTGCCAATCCCCCGGCGGTGAACGTCGTGATGCTGGCCGGCCACGCCACGATCCGCCAGCAGGTGATGGGCGCCGACTACAAGCGCAAGGCCCGCCCGGCGGAGAACGCGCGGATGCGCGCGCTCGTAGATCAGGCGATGGCCGAGGGCGCGTTCGGCTTGTCGTCCGGCCTGGAGTACGAAGTGGGCAGCTACTCCGACATCGAAGAGGTCGTCGAGATGGCCCGGGCCGCCGGCGCCAAGGGCGGCTTCTACATCTCGCACATTCGCGACGAGGCCGACCTGGCCATGGAGGCGGTGCGTGAAGCCATCGCCATCGGCGAACGCGCGAAGCTGCCGGTGCAGATCACGCACATCAAGCTCGGCACCCAGGGGGTGTGGGGCAAAGCGAACGAGGTGGTCGCGCTTGTCGAGGCCGCCAAGAAGCGCGGCGTAGACGTGACGGCCGACGCGTATCCCTATCTGGCGTGGCAATCCACACCTCGCGTGCTCATCCCGAACAAGAAATACGACGACCCGGACAGCGTGAAGCGCGGACTCGACGACATCGGGGGCGCCAAGAACGTGCAGATCACGCGCTGGAAAGGCCACGAGCAGTACATCGGAAAGCGGCTCGACGAGGCCGCGCGCGCAGAAGGGATCAGCGACATCGAGGCGTACGTGCGGTTTGCCAAGGACGACGACGCCGGCATGATCGGTCACGCGATGATCGAGTCCGACCTGCGCACGTTCTACCAGCAGCCGTGGGTGATGGTGGCCAGCGACGGCGGCATCGCCAACAACCACCCGCGCGGGGCCGGTACGTTCCCGCGCGTGCTCGGGCTCTACGTGCGCGAGAAGCAGTGGATCACGCTGCCAGAGGCCATCCGGAAGATGACGTCGATGCCGGCCGCGCTCCTGGGACTCAAGGACCGCGGCGTGCTCAAAGAAGGCACGAAGGCCGATCTAGTGCTGTTTGACCCCGCAACCGTCGTCGACCACTCGACCTTCGAGCAACCGCGCGCGCTGTCGACCGGCATCGCGAAGGTGTGGGTGAACGGCGGTCTCGTGTGGACCGGCAGCGCGGCTGGCACCGAACGCCCAGGCCGCGTGCTGACGCACTAGGGGTCGGTCAGGCCGCCGGCACAGCCAGCACCGTCACGCCTCGGCGCCGCGCCATCAGAGCGAGCGCCTTGTCGGCCGTGGCCAGGGCCGCGCCTTCGCGCTCGGCGAGCGCCAGATACATGCAGTCGGGCAGCTTGCGATCGACTGCGAGCGCCAACGCCAGCGCGCCGCTGACGATGTCTTCATCGTCGGCCAGCCGGATCACGCCGTCATGTACGGCGTCGATGATCGCGTGCAGGGCGCCGGCGGCGACCGGCGCGGTCAGCTCCCGCCCGGCCACCTTGCGTCGAAGTGCCGAGGCCACCTCGGTCATGAGCAGGCGCGGTGCCAGCCAAGCGCGAGGCTCGTCGAGCAGGGCCGCCGCCTCGTCGCTGCCTCGTTCGGGTACGACCCAGCGGACCGCCACGGAGGCATCGAGCACGACGGCCGTGGGTATGTCAGCCGCGGGCATTGCGGGCCTTCCGCACGAGGCGAGCGCTGTCGAGCGCCGCCGCGCCCGGCTGGCCTCCTGCCGCCTGACGGCTCGCGGCAGCCCGGCGCGCGAAGGCGTCGCGGCGTACGTTGACGACGGCCGTGAGCGTGGAGCGGACCTCTTCCTCGAGCGAGACGCCTCGCCCGTCTGCCCGCGATCGGAGAGCCACTGCCACGCGCTCCTCGAGCTGGCGCACCTTCAGTTCAGCCATGTGTGACGGTAGCATGCCCCCACGTGGGGACACAATCGCGCCCTTGCGGGGCCTCAATGACGGGCGGTATTCTGCACTGGCTGGTCGCGCTGCGCCCTCGTGCACGCCGTGTCTGGAGGCCTGATGCCCGCTTGCCGTCTGCTCTCATCCGTCTTGGCTGCCGTGATGCTTCTGGCCGGTGCAGGCCCTGTGCTGGCGCAGACGCCGGCTCCGGCTCCGGCTGAGGGCCCGCAAGGTGCTCGGCCAGGCGGGCGCACCGCGTCGGTGAACACGGCTCCCCGGGTCGATGCCGCCGCCATGGCGCGTCCGATCGACATGCACGACGGGGTGTGGATCGAGAATCTCACCATGCTCGAGGTGCGCGACCTCATCAAGGCGGGCGCGACGACCGCGCTGGTCCTCACCGGCGGCATCGAGGAGAACGGCCCGTACCTGACAACCGGCAAGCACAACAACGTGCTCAAGGCCACCGGCGAGTCGATCGCGCGTGCCCTCGGCAAGACACTGGTTGCGCCGATCGTGACGCTCGAGCCGGGCAACCCGCTGCGGCCCAATCTGTCGCCCGGTACCATCGTGCTGTCGCAGGCCACCTACCGGGCGGTGCTGACCGACATGGCCAACAGCCTGAAGTCGCAGGGCTTCACGAATGTCGTGATGATTGGCGACAGCGGCGGCAACCTGGCGCCGATGAAGGATGTGGCCGAGACCGTCAATGCGGCCTGGGCGGGATCCGGCGCGCGGGTGCACTTCATCCCTGAGTACTACAACTACGCCGATGTGGAGGCCTTCGAGGCACGCGAACTCGGCATCCACGAGCAGATGGAAGGCCTGCACGACGACTACTACATCTCGGCCATCATCGCGACAGTCGACACCGACGCCATCCGCATGCCCGAGCGGGTGAAGGCCGGGAAGTTCGTGATCAACGGCGTGCCGCTGGCGCCGATCGAGAAGACGATCGCCAACGGCAGGAAGATGATCGACTTCCGGACGAAGGTCACCGTCGAGGCGATCCGGAAGTCGATGGCGAAGTAATCATGAGCGTGCCTGTCGACGTCCTTCGCACGCATCTGCGCTACACCACCTGGGCATCGGCCCGCATTGTCGACGCGGCGTCAAGGCTTACCCACGAGGAGCTCACGCGCGACTTCAAGAGCGCCGACACACACGTGCTCGGGACGCTCGCGCACGTCTATGCGGCCGACCGCGTCTGGCTCGGCCGCATCCAGGGGGCGCCACCCGGAGTGTTCATCGATCCTGAGGTGGACATCCGCCTGACCGTGCTGCAACACGACTGGCCCGCGCTGCTCGGCCGGTGGCAGGCCTGGGCAGACGGGCTGCGCGACCCGGCTGTGTGCGCGTCGTACCGGGATCTGCAGGGGAATCCGCACTCGACGCCCGTGTGGCAAATCGTGCTGCACGTCGTGAACCACGCCACCCATCACCGCGGCCAGGCGTCGGCGATGATCCGCGCGATGGGCCACGCGCCGCCTCAGCTCGATCTGATCCGCTACTATCGCGAGGTCGGCAGCTAGCGAGCGAAGGACGTCGCCGCCGCGCGACTGTACGACGACGGCGCGCGTGGTCGTCTCAGATCGCATCGACGATGTCTCGAACGGCACCGACTGAACGGGCCATCGCGAAGTGCCACGTGCCGTGCTGTCCATCTGCGTTCACGGCCGCGACCCAGCGTTGAGCGGCCGCCGCCTTGACCTCGGCGAGTTCGTCGAAGCCCTTCGTCTCGAGCACGAGATGCGTCTGAGCTGACGAAGCGAGGCGGATGATGAAGTCGGGCAGGTAGTCGTGCGGCTGGCCGTTGTGCAGGTACGGGATGGCAAAGCCAAGGCCCGCATTCTTCACGAACGCCTCGACCTTCGGGTGCGTGTCGAGGATGTAGGCCGCCGACTGCTCCCACACCTTGGTATCCGCGACCACGTAGTTCAGGTGGCTCTTGAGCACCTCGCGTACGTCCTTGCTCGTCCAATAGTCCACGTCCGCCGTGGAGCCTGGCCCTCGAGATGACTCGAACACCGGCACTTCCGGAGCCTCACCCGCACCGGTGTCGGGCGTGATGGCGGCAGAGATGCGTTCGATGGCCCAGCCGTAGTAGGGCGAGAGATACGCATCCACCTTCTCGGCGGGGGCGACGGGGATGACCTTGGTGTCGAAGTACTGCTGGACGATCGTCGCGAGCTGCGGGAAGAGGACGTGCGCCGGCGCTTCGCACTGACTGGACTCGACGTAGCTCTTGGTCAACGCTGCCGCCATCTCGAACACGAGCGCCTGCACCCTGGTGCCTGAGCGATAGGGATTCAGCGTCACGTCGACGAGGCTCCCAGGACCAGTCAACGACGGCCGCCCGGTGTTCGTCGGCAGTGACGCCTTCATCTGCACCGCCGGCGGGATCTTGAGCGGGTCGAGAAACAGCGGCGGAATGCTGCTCCAGTCGACGGTCACGCGATTGCGAATGGCCTGCCGATATCCCTGCACACGCGGATACTTAATCTCGAGCCGCGCGCGTCCAGGCATGGCGAAGACGTGATGCCGCAGCGATTTGGGCGGCGGCGCGGTGGTTGGGTTCGCCTTGAAGGGCACCACTTGGAAGGGCACGCCGAAGACCTTGGCGACCTCCTCGGTCATCAGTCCGTCGTCCCCGATTTCATACGTCCGGCGTCGCAGTCCGCGACCCACGACCTGTTCGCACAGTAGCTGCGACATGAACGGCCGCAAGCCCACGATGTGAGTCACCGTGTTGCAGTCCCAGCCCTCGGTGAGCATGCCCACCGACACGATGCAGCGCACGTCCCGTCCCGGGGGATGGAGCGAGGCCTTTCGCTTAGTCGCCAGAGCCTCAAATCCATCAGGAAACACCGGCTGGCCCTGGCGGTTGCGCGGCCACTCCGCGCGGCCGACCGTATCCAGCGTGTGCCGCAGCCAGGCGGCTTCATCACTCTTCGCGTGCCCCGTGTCGGTTTCGTGCACGACTTTCGAATCGACGCGGATCGTGTTGATGCGCTCAGCCGTGTTGAGGAACGCCGCGACACGATGCCGCGGCACGCCGTCGGGCGGCGCGTTGTTCGCCAGCCATTCGTAGAGTGCCTTGGCAATGGCGGTATTGGTGGCCACCGCAATGAACACCGGTGGGCGAGGATCGTCGGCGTTGGCCTCCCAGGCCACGCGAAGCTCGTCCCAGAGCCCGGCCAGCATGGCGATTGGCGTATTGGCGTACTTCAGGATAGCTTCGGGCCTGGGCGAGCCGCGCGTGCCGCCGCGCTCCGCGGGCGTGAGCTGCGGCTTGATCCACTTCCACACGTTGAAATAGCCGGGAATCGCCGCGCCGGTGCTGTCTCGGACAGCGAGCTGGGGAATCTTGACGAGTCCGGACTCGATCGCGTCTGTGAGTGAAAAGTCGCTCACGACCCAGGGGAAAGGGCGATTGGCGTCCTGCCCGACACGGCCCAGGAAGTACGGGGTCGCCGACAGATCGATGCAGGCGTTGATACCGCGGAGCTTGTGAATACGGTCTAAGCCGTCCACCCATACCGTGGCTTCCTTGTAGAAGTCGTCGGCGTCGTCTTCGTCGCCAATCAGCTCCGCCTCATTTGGATCCGGCTCCTCGCGGCGGATCCGATAGGCGTGATGCGCTTCGTCGTTGAACACCAGCAGGTTCTTCTTGGTGTCGATGCCGAGCACGCGCCGCACGAGCGCCGCATCGCTCTCGACGTAGCGCTCCGCCTCGACGTAGGCGTGGGTGAGGTTGCCGTCGCGATCGGTGTCTTCGTCGATGACGGTCAACATGCCGTTGGCGACCTGGCGCAGGTAGTCCTCCGAAGTCAGATACCGCTTGCCGCGCGCGGTCGTCGTCTTCGGCCCGATGTGGATGTGCTCCTTGGTGCGGCGCAGCACCCCGGCCTTGCTGACCTTGGCCGAGACACCGCCCATCTGCACCAGGTGCGGCTCGAACACGTGCCAGTTCGTAACCAGCACCCGCCCCTTCCGCAGATCCTGCATCAGGTGCTCCGGCACCAGATCGCGCGTGCGGTACAGGCTGGCTTCGCCCTCCTGCGGATCGATCTCCCGGAGGCGGCTGCGAATCGTGACGTTCGGGCAGACCACCAGCACCGTATCCGAGTAGGTGGCGTTGCTGCGGTCGTGCACCTTGTTCAGGATGCTCCAGGCGGCCAGCAGCCCCATCACCGTGGTCTTGCCAGACCCCGTCGCCATCTTGCAGGCGTAGCGCCGAAACGCCCGATAGCCAAGTTCGGACTTCTGTGCGTCGCTGGGCTCGTCGGACGGCACCTCGATGCCTTGCCGAAGGTCGCGGCGGCCCTCGGTGAGGAAGATGATGCTCTCGGCGGCCTCGTGCTGCGCGAAGAACAGGCGATGCTGGCGTCCGTCGCGCTGCCAGTAGGTGAGCAGCTCGAGCGTGGTTCTGGTGGCGCCGGGGTAGCCAGCCAGCCGCCATTCCTTCAAGCGGCCGCGCACCCGGTTCACCAAAGGCAAGAGGATGGCGACACCGGCGTCGTCACTCTCGTCGCCCGCACGGGAGGGGTCGCGGTAGAAATACTGCGCCGCTCGTCGGCCGGTCGCGCGCGTCGGCTCGTGACCTTCGCGCAGCAGCCAGTGACTGTCAGGCTCGTCGAATGGCGAGCAGAGAATTGGCTCGGGAACCTCGTAGTCGGTCATCGTCCGAAGGCTTGGACTATTCCGTCCAGGACGTGCCTGACATCCGGATGCACTTCGTCAGGCGTCATCATCGCCGCAATCTCGTGGTAGCGCGTGTACGGCATCCCCAGCAGACCCGCTGCAGACAACGCGGGTGGGAGGATCTCAGTCCGGGCCTTCGTGTTGTTCAAGTACGTGTGATCGCCGAGCGGCTGCCCGTAGACCGCCGGCGGCAGTGTCGCCCGTAGGTGTTGATCGAGATCAGCGACGTGCTGTGCGGCGTTGGCCGGTCCCACGGTAGCGGCGACGAACCGCGCCAGAGCGTCTGGATGTACGAGGTAGCTCTCGATCTCGTAGCGTCGCCACCTGAGCCGTTGTAGTCCAGATGCGGTAATCGGGCTCGAGGCAAGTTCAGCACGGCTGTCGCCGTCAACGAGTTCCAGCCCAGGTATGTCTCTGACCAACCGAAGCGACTCGTAGTGCTCCCGTGCCTTGATGCCCGCGCCACCGGCCCTCGTATCTGCGACGATCGGCCTCCAGAACACGTCGGTCGTCAGCAGCGGCTCGGCGGGATGGGCGAGCACGCGTGCAAAAGACCGCAGTATTTCAAGATCGGTGTGTCCCTCGAGGTAGAGCACGCCCGGCGCCTTCAGCGCCAGCATGATGTCTTCGTTCGAGATGACGCGAAGTGACGACAGCAGCGCGCGCCGCTGGTCGGTATCGGCCACCATCTGCGGTTGGTCCAGCAGCACGCACAGCTGCTGCGGGTCCACGGCGTTGATGATGACTTCCGAGTGCGTCGCCACCACCAGCTGCGCCCGGGTGCGCGCCGCGACGGCGACCAGCTCGGCGTAGATGGCATCTTGCAGGATGAGGTGCAGATGGGCGTCGGGTTCGTCGAGCAAGAGCACCGTGTTCGGGCGCGTCTGGAGCATCGCCACCAGCATCAGCACCTGCTGGAAGCCGCTGCCAGCGCTGGCCACGTCGAACCGTGCCTTCGAGCCGGGGACCATGTACTCCGCGATGATGTGTGCGCCTTCCGCGTTCGGTGGCATGAGCGTGTAGCCGAACAGTCGCTGCATCGAGGATTGCAGACGCGGCCACACGTCTTGAGAGGCGTGCGCTTCGACCAGCAGGTTACGGAGCATCTCTCCGGGTCGGCCCTGACCAAGCAACTGGTCGAGCTTCGGGCGTTGGTAGACCGGCTCGTCGATCGACAGTCCGGTCATGGGCGGCACGAACACTGCCGAAAGGTCTGCTCGCCGTACGACGCTGGGATCGACCGCGTCGGGACGCACGTAGATCTGCTCCGTGCTGTCAGCGTGCAGCCGCATCTTCAGCGTCCAGTCATCGGCAGCGATGGTGATGCCGACCTCGTCGTGGTACTCACGGTTGCGCCAGAGCAAGTCGAAGGCGCGAAGCGGCACGGCAGCAAACGCCTGCCGCGCGATCGGCGCCCGCGTGTACTGGCCGCCGTGACGCTGGAAGTCGTTCAGCTGCTTCCAGCGCCTGAGCGCCAGACTCCAGGCGGCAATGGCCTGCAGCAGCGTGGTCTTGCCGGTGTTGTTGGGGCCGGCCACGACGAGGTGACCCGGCAGGACGAACTCCGCCCGCTCGAACCGCTTGAAGCCTTCGATGAGGACGCGTCGAATCATGCCAGCCAAGAATACGCTACGACGGCAGGCGGGCGACGACGAGCAACTCGTTCCCACGATCGTCGATCACCTTCACGGCGATCTGGCCGTGGTCGCCGGCCTCGAACGGCGCACTCATCGTGCCCGCCAGGTGGTCCCACACGCTGTCGTCGTAGTCGCCCTTGAGCGCCTTGCGCAGGTCGTTCCAGGCCCCGGTGCGCGGAAAGAACGCCTGCGACACATGGAACGACAGCTCGTTGTAGTTCGCGTCGAGGAACCACGCCGGCACATCGTTGCCAGCGCGGCCTTCGGGCTGCATGGTGACCGGGTCGAACGTGTCGAGGCCGATGAGCTCCACCTGGAAGCGCGGCGGGCCGTCCTTGGCTGCCGGCTTCGCCTTGTGCACCTTGATCTCGGGCAGTCCGCACACGCTGAAGATCTGGCTCGACCGCATGTTCTTCAGCAGGTCGCCCATCATCAGATCGGGCGTGGCCTGCACGTAGGTGGCGGGGATACCCGCCACCGGCTCGGCCTGGTCGATGAGCGTGCGCGCGTGCGGCTGCACGGCGAAGCCCACGACATACAGGTGGGTGTAGCCCTTCATCCGCGCCTCGGTGAGCGCGCTGTTGACGAGCTTCTCGCTGACCGCGCCGTTCTCAGGCCCAAACACGAACGCCACTGCTGACTGACCTTCAGCAGAGGCATCCACGACTGCTTCCGCCGAGATCGACAGCGCTTTGGCGGGCGGTCGCACGCTGTGGAGCGTCACCGTCTTGCCCCCGCCCACGTGAAGCACGGGCGACCGCCGCAGCACCTCGATCATGCGGTCGACGAACGAGCCGTATTCCTGCGACGCCTCCGCGCTGGAGTCGTCCTGCCCGTCGCCGTCCCAATCCACGGGCGTGGGAATCGTGCCCTCGACCCAGAACGGCCCGCTGACCCGCACGACCTTGTTGTCCTTCTCAGGGCGATCGACGAGCACCTCTTCATCCGCCGGTTCGTTGTTGGCGATGCTCTTGAGCGTGACGTGCGGCACGATCCCGCCCACTTCCTCGCCCTTCCTGTTCTGCTTCCGCGTGTAGACGAACCCGCCAGCTGGCCCGCGTGCAGGTTCCTTCAGCTCGTAGTAGTCAAACGTCGCGGTCAGCAGCCGCTGCCGGGCAAGGGCCATCGGGACACGGCTCGTGTCGATGGTGATCCAGCGGCGTCCCCACTGCTCGGCGACGTAGGCAGTGGTGCCACTGCCGCACGTGGGATCCAGCACGAGGTCACCTGGATCGGTGGTCATCTGCAGGCAACGTTGGATGACATTCGACGGCGTCTGGACGACGTAGTAGTTCTCGGGGTCTCGGGCAGTGTCGGTCCAGATCGTCGTTGGCTCAGTAAACGGAAAGTCGTCGAGGAACTGCTTGTAGCGCAGGGTCTTCCCGGCCTTTCCGATTCGATCTGCGCCCGCGAGTCGGTCGAGGCCCTCCTTGGTCGTCCGCCAACACTTGTTGTCGCCGGGATAGTACGTCTCGCCACCGTGCTCGTACCTAATCGTCGTGTTCGGTCGATACCCGCCCGTTGTCAGGCTGATCAGCTGGAAGGGCCGCCAATCCGACCCAGTCAGAGTCGAGTTGGCTCGCTCCTCAGCTGTCATGGGTCTCGTCTCGCCTGTCTCTCGGTTCTGGAGCTGTGTGTAGTGGTCGCCGGTTCCGACTCCTGCTACTTGAGGGTCGAAGAGCTTTCGGTACTTCACACGCTCCCTGTCCTTCGCGTACCAGAGCAGGTAGTGGGCGGTCGACTGAATCATCTCACCGACCATGGTGCCGAGCCGTCGATAACAGATGACGACGACGAAGTTCTCCGCTCCGAACACCTCATCCATCAACTCGCGCACGTGGTGCAGATTCTCATCGCTGATCTGCACGAACACGCTGCCACTCGGCGTCAACAGCTCACGCGCCATCAGCAGACGATCGCGCATGTAGGTGAGGTAGCTATGCAGCCCCAGCTCCCACGTGTCGCGATACGCCTTCACCATCTCGGGCTCGCGCGTCAGGTCGTCGTCGTCGTTGTGCGACACGTCGCGCTTGCGCACGAACGGCTGGAAGTTGCTGCCGAACTTCACGCCGTAGGGCGGGTCGATGTAGATCATCTGCACCTGCCCGCCCAAGCCCTCGTACTGCAGCAGCGAGTTCATCACCACCAGCGAGTCGCCAAGGATCATGCGGTTGACCCACTTGTCCTGGTGCTCGTAGGCGCGCATCACCTGGTCGGCAATCGAATGCTGCGGGTCGCCGAACAGGTCGAAGAGCGACTGCTGCTTGTCTGTCTTGTGTCCGATGAGCGTTTCGACGATGGCCTGCGTCGACAGCCGCTCGTGTACGAAGAGCGGCATCGTGGGCACGTCGAACGACAGCCGCTCGGCCTTCCCGGTCCAGGTGAGGAACGGCGCGCCGAGCCGCTTCAGGCCCTCGACCGCATCCTGCAGGGAGTGCACCGCGGCCAGCACGGCGCCATTCGCGCCCGTCAACTGCTGCGGTGTCGAGAACCGATGGGGAGCCGGCAGGGCGGCCGCCTCGGAGATTCGCGCGAGCAGCCATTCGCCCAGCTCCCGTGCGCCGTGCTGGCCGTCCCAATCAAGGGCCGGCGAGAGCGACGAGTCGTAGCGGTAGGTGGCCGGCGCCTTCTTCTTGCGGAACTTGTCTTGCGTGCCAATGTCGGGCCGCATCGCGGCCTGTTGGTCGGGATGGGTGTACGACGTCGGCGACTCGGGCGACGAACTCGACGTGGACGTCGTCGGCTTCGGTTTCGGGGACGGCTGCTTCTTGGCCACGCGTCGTGAATTTTACTCGTTGCACCGCTGTTTGTGCTTGACAGGTTTTCGAGCGCGACCGGCGCGAAGTCCGGCCCCGCGCGTGTGCCTGGTTCCCCGTGCGCCACGCTCCCGTCTGAACGGCGATCTAGCGGCGAGTCATGGGCGCCGATGGTGTGCGCGTCGTTCGCCTCACTGACGCCATTCTCCGACGGCAAAAACTGCCACGCTACGATGGGACATGCTCTCCGCAACTCCCGTCGGAACGCTCGTCAACCACGTCTCGCCAAACGCACTGGTGCTGGCTCGTCGAGCAGCAACCGACGACCTCGGCGAGACGATCGCAGCCCTGGCCGCCTGCCTTCACGCCGCCACCTACGAACTGTTGGTGCTGCTGCGCGAATTCGACGAACGCAAGGGCTGGAACAACGGAGTCCTGTCGTGCGCGCACTGGTTGCACTGGCGTACGGGCATCGACTTGGGCGCCGCACGAGAGAAGGTGCGCGTGGCCAAGGCGCTGCCGGCCCTTCCGCGAATCAGCATAGCCATGCAGCACGGGCAGGTCTCCTACGCGAAGGTGCGGGCCCTCACGCGCGTGGCCACGCCGGAGAATGAGCGGTCGCTTCTGGATCTGGCCCTGGCCGGGACCGCCGCGCACGTGGAACGCTTCGTGCGCGCGTGGCGGCGTGTGGATCGCGTGGTGGCCGCCAAGCACACAGAGACGCAGCACCTGAATCGTCAGCTCTCCACGTGGGTAGACGACGACGGCATGGTCGTGATCCGCGGACGGCTCTCCCCTGAAGTGGGCGCGGTGGTGCAGCGCGCGCTCGAGGCCGCTGCCGACCGGTTGTTCCGTGAGACCACGGGCGCATCTCAAGGTGACGCGATGGCGGAGGACCTGACGCCCGCTCAGCGCCGGGCCGATGCGCTAGGCCTGCTCGCCGAGGCGGCACTCCACCCCAGCGCGCAAACCACGCGCGCCGGGGGCCCCGGCTTGGCGGCCAACTTCGATGGCGGCACAGCGGGCGACCGCTACCAGGTGGTGTTGCACGTGAACGCCTACGACACGGCCGACACCCGGTGCGAATCGGCGACACCAGGCGCGGGCCCAGCCCCATTGGTCGGTGTCATCGAGGTGGACCATGGTGCTCTGTACGTTTCCGCGGAAACGTCTCAGCGGCTGTCGCGCGACGCCTCGTTGGTGGAGATGCGCCACGACGCCGATGGGGATGTCCTCGACGTGGGCCGCAAGACGCGCACGATTCCGCCATCCATTCGCCGCGCCCTCGCCGCCCGCGACACCAGTTGTCGCTTTCCGGGCTGCACGTCCCGTCGATGCGACGCCCACCACGTGCATCACTGGGCGGACGGCGGCGCGACGAGCCTCGACAACCTCGTGCTGTTGTGTCGCCGCCATCATCGCGCTATCCACGAAGGCGGATTCCGCGTCACCCGCGGGGGCGACGGCGCGCTGACCTTCCTGCGGCCTGACGGCGCACCGCTTCAGGCCGCCCCTGATGCTCCGTCCGCCCTCACAGGGTTGCATGACGCGCTGCCACGCGTCGCCGGGAGGCTCCCGACCTGGGACGGCACCCGCTTCGACCTGCGGTGGGCGATCGATGCGCTCTACCGCGGCCCAGTCGTACCGAAGAATCTAGATCGGGAGAAGGAAGGAGGCTGTGGGAGGTGTGGAAACCGCCCTGTGGTTTCCAAAGAGCTTGTGGGCGCGTGGCCTGTCTGAAGGCGCCGCGGGCAAGGCGTGCAAAGCTCCGGCAGCTTCCACGGCCGGCACGGCCGTAGGCCGCGGATTGCCGGCCGCAATTGCCGCGAGCTGGCCGACAGCCGCGCTTCTGCCGCCCGGGGCGTTTTCGCGTCGGTGCTGGGCGCGTCGCCAGACCGAAGGTTGACCCGACGCGCTGCACGTTTCGACGGAAACGTCTCGCCAGCTTGCTGTTCTGGGAAAATCGGAAGAAGGAAGGCGAAGGCGGTGGGAGCTGTGGAAACCGTTGTGTGGTTTCCAAGGAACTCGTGGGCGCGTTGCCCGTCTGAAGGCCCCGCGGGCAAGGCGTCCACAGCTCCGACAGCTTCCACGGCCGGAGTGGCCGAAGGCCGCCCATTGCACTCTAGAATCGCCGTGACACTGAAGTGCCGTGAGCGTGAAGCGTCGTGCGACGCGTCGTCTCTACTGCACGACGACGTCGCGTGTGGTCGTCTTCGAGCCGGCCTTCTCGAACCAGTCGATGCCTTCGCTGACGAGATCGAACTTGAGCGCGTAGCGCCCGGGCGCGTCAGGCAGCGGCACGTCGATCGTCACGTCCGCCGCGCCGCCGGCCGGGATGTCGCCGGGCAGCCATGCGCGCGCGTGGTCGCGGTTGATGAGCGCGCCATCGGCGCCGACGAGTTGCGCACCCAGCCGCACCAGCCGGCGGCCGTAGCTGGCGTGCTTGCGGAACGGGCGCGACGACAGGTTCTTCACCCGCGTCTCGATGGTGAGCGTCTCGCCGGCCTTCCCCGAGAGCACGTCGCTCGCGGCGCGCACGTCGATCTCGGCGCGTGGCGTGGCGCCCGCGATCGCGTTGCCCAGTCCCGACTGATCCCACACCTCGTGCTGGATGCGGCTGAAGTCGGCCGTGCCGGGCGCGAAGCGCCGCGAGAACGAGTCCTCGGGGTGATCGGTGATCTCCCAGGTGAGCCGGTCGACGCCGAATTCGGCGGCCATGTGCCGCGCCTTGTCCATCTCGTCGTCGGAGTCGTTCCACTTGAACAGGATGTAGCGCCAGTTGATCTGAGGCACATCGCGGCCGTGACGGGCCTTTTCCTCGGCCATCGCCCGCATGTTCGCGGTCGCGAGGTCGAACTTGCCGCGCTGGCGATACTTCTCGTAGACCGCCTGGGAGGCGCCGTCGATTGAGAACGTGACCTCGTCGATGCCCGAGTGCACGAGCCGGCGCGCCTTCTCGTCGTTGAGCGCGCCGCCGTTGGTGCTCGTGTACAGGTAGATGTGCGGGAACTTGGTCTTGATGTACGCGCACATCTCGACCGCGCGCTTGTGCAGGAAGGCCTCGCCGTAGTTGAAGAAGTCGACGCGCACGAGCGTCGGCCCGGCCTCGTCGATCACCCGTGTGAACACGTCGAAGTCGAGCATGCCGGCCTGGCGCGTGCGCGTGATGCCGGTTTCCGGCGCACAGCAGGCCTGGAAGCACGAGATGTTGCAGGCGGCCGTGCACTCGACATACAGGCGGTTGGGCAGCGGTCCGACGTTCAGGTCGCGCACCGGCGCCGGCTGGCCGTCGGCGAGCGGCTCCTTGAGCGGGCAGTCGCCGCAGAACCACGACCCGCCGGCGTTGAGGTCGGCGCGGAGTTCGCTGGCCACCGAGCCGCGCCACACCTGCGTCAGCGTCGCCTGTCGCACGTCGCCCATGACGCGCTTGGCGTACGGGTCGGAGCAGCCGCACGAGATGCGGCCATCGCAGAGCAGGATGGCCGTCGACCAGGGCCACGAGCAGGTGAAGCGTTCGGCGAGATGGTTCAGCGACATGGCGTGGCGGCCTACCGGGAAACTAGGGTTCGGTGGTCGTGTCGAGTTTCTTCATGACCGAGCCGAGCCGGCCGATCTCGTACGTCGTGTAGCACAGGGCGATGGCCTCGCTCAGATACTGCCGCGACTCGGCGTCGGTGAGCTGCCCGAGCACGTGCTGCACCTCGCGCACGGTGTGTTCGTAGGAGTAGTCGTCGGGGTGGTCCCAGAACGTCTTGAACAGCGCTTCGAGCACCGACTGGATGTCGCCGTCCAGTTCGATGGTCACGCCCGTGCTCGTGGTGATCGTGCGCATCGCCGTCAGGCTCCGAAACTCGCGAGGGCAGTCGGCTCGTCGGCATGGAGCGCCAGGAAATTGTGCGCGCCGGTCATCGTGAGCATCGTCTCGACGCGCTTCTGCACGCTGGCCAGCTTCAGCGCGCCGCCCTTGGCGGCGGCCTGCCGGTAGAGGTCCATGAGGCAGCCGATGGTGGCGCTGTCCACGTAGGTCACCTTCGCGAAATCGAGCAGCACCTTCGTGTCGCCTGCGTCGAGCAGGCTCGTCACCGCGCCTGCGAAATCCGCCAGCAGGGGATACATCAGGCGCGCCTCCTCGAGGCGCACGATGGCCACGTCGTTCGTTCGTTCGATGCTGAAGTTCATCCTGCCACTCCGCTCCGGCGGGGATCCGGGCCGCCGCCCGTGGTACGCGCGGCGACCGCACGGTCGTCGCTGTCGCGAATGCGGCTGATCTGCCGCGCCAGTTCGTTTCGTCCGCGGTTGATGCGCGATTTCACCGTGCCCTCGGGCAGGCCCAGCTTGTCGGCGATCTCCTGATAGGACAGCTCCTGCAGGTCGCGCATGACCACAGCCTCGCGCAGGCTCGGGGCCAGTTCCCTCAGTCCGCGCCGCAGGAGCACCGCACGGTCGGTCGCCTCGAGCGCGGCGTAGGGACTGGTGGTGGGCGCCACCGGCGCCAGATCCCCGGGGTCGACGTCGCGGTCGATGGACTCGCGCTCCTTGCGCACGCTGCGATAGTGGTCGATGCACAGATTGCGGCTCACGCTCACGAGCCACGTCTGGAAGTTGGCGCGCCGGTCGAACGTGTCGAGCGACTTGAAGATCTTCACGAACACATCTTGCGTGAGGTCCTCGGCCAGGTCGTGGCGGCCGGTGAACTTGTAGGCGATGTTGAAGACGCGCCGGCGGCAGGTGCGCACAACCTGCTCCCACGCCGCCTGGTCACCCGCCAGACAGCGCTGGATCAGCGTATCGATGGCGTCGGGCTCGACCGACGAGGCGTCAAGGGACATCGGCAGGAACGGCGCGCGTGCGCCCGTCAGAATACCACGGAAGATGGTCTCGATCCGGCTGTTCGCTTCACGGTATCATCGACCACTTCCGACGTGGCAGACGAGATATTCCAGCAGACGGCCCACGGGCTGACGATTGAGGCGGTGCCGGCCGCCGACGTGGCGCGGGCCCTGGGCACCCCCTGTTACGCCTACAGCGCTGGCGCGATGCGCGCGGCGTACCGGCGGCTCGACGATGCCTTCGGTGCCCGGCCCCACGCGATCCACTACGCCCTCAAGGCCAATTCCACGCTGGCCATCGTGCGGCTGCTGCGGGTGCTCGGCAGCCGCGTCGATGCCAATTCGATGGGCGAAGTCGACGTGGCGCTCAGGTGCGGATTCGCCCCGCGCGAGGTCGTGTTCACCGGCGTGGGGAAGTCGGCCAGCGAACTCGAACGCGCCGTGTCGCTCGATTTCCACGCGATCAACGTGGAATCGCCCGGCGAGCTCGACCGCCTCGATCGCCTGGCGACGGCGCGCGGCGCAAGAGCGCGGGTGGCGTTGCGCGTGAATCCCGACATCGATGCGCAGAGCCATCCGCACATCTCGACGGGCCTGCGCGACAACAAGTTCGGCGTGCCGATTGGGCTCGCGCGCGAACTCGTGCTCGACATGGCGCGTCGCCCGGGGCTGACGCCCGTGGGCCTGCACGTGCATATCGGCTCGCAGATTACGGCCTTGGCGCCGCTGGCCAACGCGGCGGCAGCCGCAGCGGCCCTCGGCCGCGAGCTCGTCGGCTTGGGTGTGCCGCTCGAGCAGCTCGACTTCGGCGGGGGCCTGGGCATCTCGTACGACGGGTCGCCAGTGCCCGATGCTGCCGACTACGTGCGCGCGCTGGTCGCGGCGGCCGAAGGCAGCGGTCTGGCGATGGCCATCGAGCCTGGCCGGTCGATTGTCGGGCCCGCCGGCGTGCTGCTGTCGACGGTCGTCGACGTGAAACACGTGCCTGGCGGACGGCGCTTCGTCGTGCTCGACTCGGGCATGACCGAGCTGATGCGGCCCGCGCTCTACGGCGCGTTCCACCGGATCGAGCCGGTCGTGCGCCGGGCCGGTGCCGAGCTGACCTGTGATGTCGTTGGTCCGATCTGCGAGAGCACCGATTGCTTTGCGCGCGACCGTGTGCTGCCGCCACTCGAGGTCGGCGATCTGGTCGCCGTGCGCGACGTGGGCGCCTACGGCGCCGTGCTCGGCTCCACGTATCTACGGCGGCCCCTCTCGCCCGAGGCGCTCGTGGACGGCGCCGCGTGGACCACGATTCGCCGCCGGCAGACGCTCGACGAGCTGCTGCAGCTCGAGGCATAGCAGCCCGTGGTGAGAGTCCCGCCGGCATTCGCCCGACGATGCATCGCCGCTCACTGCGTTGCTCCGCCCTCAAATATTGCCCGATATTCTCGGTTGTCGCGCCTGGCGATCGGCGCGCCTTGTCGGTCTCGGTGCTCGCCGGGACTCTCGCCACGGGCTGCTCGCGAGGCGCGGTGATGACGCCCGGACGCTTGATTGCTTTTGAGGGCCTGGACCAGAGCGGGAAACAGACGCAGGCTGAGTGGCTGACGGTTGCCTTGCAGCAAGCAGGCTACGCCGTGCGCACGGTATCCTTTCCCGACTACGCCACTACTATCGGCGCCGAGATCGGCCAGGCGCTGCAAGGCCAGCGCACCTACGGCGCCGATGTACTGCAGCTGCTCTACATCGCCAATCGCTACGAGTACGCGGCGCGCATCCGGGGGTGGCTGGCCGAAGGCGCGATGGTGGTCGCCGATCGGTATGCGGCGTCGAGCCTGGCCTACGGCGACGCGCTCGGCCTCGACGTCGCCTGGCTCACCGACACGCAGCGGCTGCTGCCGGCTGCCGACCTGACCCTGGTGCTCGACATCGCCCCCGAGACGTCGCTCGAGCGCAAGCGCGCCGCGCGCGACCGTTTCGAACGCGATCTGCCGCTGCTGGCGCGCGTGCGCGACAGCTACCGGCGCCAGGCGCAGGCGCCGGACTGGCACCTCATCGATGGCGCGCGGGCGCCCGAGGCGGTGCGTCACGAGGTGGCGACCGCCGTACGAGCTCGGCTCGGGCTACTGTAATGGCCACCAGCCGTGCGGGCGCGGCGTGGAGCAGCGCCTCGGCCGCGGCCGACAGCGTGGCGCCGGTTGTCAGCACGTCGTCGATGAGCGCCACCGTGCGTCCGGTGACGCGCGCGATGTCTGGACCGGGTGCGAACGCGCCAACGACGTTGGTCCACCGGGCGTGGCCGTCTGCCGATACCTGCGGCGCGGTGTAGACCGGGCGCGCCAGCGCCATGCACACCGCCGGCCCCACCTCCCGCGCGAGCAGTTCGGCCTGGTTGAACCCGCGTTCGCGCTCGCGCCGCGGATGCAGCGGCACGGGCACGACCAGGTCCACCTCGCCGAGCAGATCGGCCGCGGCGTGGCGCATGAGCGGCCCGCACGCGCGCGCCACCGAGGGGCGGCGGCCGTACTTGAGCGCGTGCACGATGTCAGCGAGGGCGCCCTCGAAGGGTCCTACCGACCGCGTGGCCGCAATCGCGCCGAGCCTCACGGTGCAGGCGCGGCACTTTCCGTCGTGGGCCTCGGCCACACGCGTGCTGGCGAGTGGCGCGCCGCAATGCAGGCAGCAGGGCGGGGTGAAGCAGGTGACGCGCGCCCAACAACTGGGGCAGACCGCCCCGTCGAGCGGATGGGCCAGCACGTCCGCGCAGACCGCGCAGCACGGCGCCAGGACTGCGGCCAGCACCGCGTCGGCGAGCGCGCGCAGCATCAGCGCGGCGGCTCCGTGCGCGCGCGGCTACCAGCCAGTGGTGATGGATCGGCGGTCGAATGCCGCAGGGACTTGCACCGCGGGCGGTTAGTGTCGTGTCCCAGCAGTTCGTTGGCATTCGGCCGGCGATGCATCCCGTTTGGCGGCGTTACTTCTCCCTCAAATACTCCCGGTATTCTCGGTCGGCGTGCCTTGCCAGCCGGGCGCCTCGCCGCCCTCGGTGCCACAACGAACTGCTGGGACGCGACACTAGTCGTCGGCGGCGGCGGAGTCCGACTCGGGCACGGCGACGGGCTTGGCGTTGCCCCAGAGGCGGTCGAGCCCGTAGAAGGCGCGCGCCGTGGGGCTGAAGACGTGCACCACGAATTCGAAGTAGTCGAGCAGCACCCACTCGCCCCGTTCGTAGCCCTCGACGTGGGTGGGCCGCTGCTTCTTCGCGCGCAGCGCGGCTTCGACCGCGTCGGCAATGGCCTGGGTCTGGCGGCGATTCTGCCCCGTGGCCACGATGAAGAAGTCCGTGAACGCATCCGCCTTCCTCAGGTCGAGCACCAGCACGTCGTCGGCCAATTTGTCGCGCATGGCAGCCACTGTGGCCGTAATGGCGACCGGCACCCGTGCGCGCTTGGGGGTCGTCGTGGTCTTCGTGCTCTTTCCGCTACTCGTCTTGGCCATGCAAGGCACCTACCATCGTGGAACGCGAACCGTATAACCCGTGGCGCCGAATGTATCGATCGACCGGCGCCGAGACCAATCCAGCAAGCGACCGTCCGCTGGCGGCGCGCGTCCGGATGTCGGTCGACGACACGTCGGGCGTCTCGGCGTGCAGCAACGCCACGCCGGGGGTGGCGCGGTCGGGCAGCGCCGCGGCGGCCGCGAGGCGCGGCGTCAGGTCGGGCACGCGCGCCTGGACCGTGGCCATGGTGACGCCGGGCCGTGCCACGACCACGAAGTGCGCCAGGTCGAGCACGGCAGGGTAGCGCGACCAGGTGGCGATTTCTGCAAAGGCATCGGCGCCGATGAGAAAGAAAATCTGCGTGGCGGCGAGCCCCTGCCCGTGCAGCTCGCTGAGCGTATCGAACGTGTACGACGCCCCGGGGCGCCGCACTTCGCCGTCCCACACCGTCCAGGTGGGCTCGTCCATGGCCACGAGCGCCGCCATCACGAAGCGGTGATGTTCCGAGGCGTGTGGACCCACCGGGCGATGCGGCGGCACGCGCGAGGGCACGAGCCGCACTTCGTCGAGCGCGAGCGCCTGCGCTGCGGCCAGGCCGGCCGCGCGGTGGCCCAGATGCACGGGGTCGAAGGTGCCCCCCAGAAGTCCCAGGCGGATGGACATCAGCGATCGTGACTCGGCGCCGGCGCGGATTCCTCGGCGTCGAGCGCGAGCTGGCGCGCGTAGGCGGCTTTGGCCTCGGCCACAAACGGCCAGGCGGCTTCAAGCAGTGCCTGTACTCCAGTGCCGGCCGCCGCCGAGATCGCCAGGCAGGGCAGGCCGAGCTCGGCGGCCCGCCGCTTCAGGGCGACCAGCCGCTCGGGCTCATCGAGGGCATCGATCTTGTTGGCGGCCACCAGCTGCGGCTTGTCGAGCATCGCGGGATCGAAAAGCGCCAGCTCGCGTCGTACGACGTCGAGGTCGGCCGCCGGGTCGCGGCCGGTGGCGCCCGAGAGGTCCACGACGTGAATCAGCACGGCCGTGCGCTCGACGTGGCGCAGGAACTGGTGGCCGAGCCCGTGGCCCACGTGCGCGCCTTCGATGAGGCCCGGCACGTCGGCAATCACATAGGTGCGCTCGCCGCTCAGGCTCACCACGCCCAGGTTGGGCGTCAGGGTCGTGAACGGGTAGTCGGCAATCTTGGGTCGCGCGGCACTGGCCCTCGCGATGAGCGTGGACTTGCCCGCGTTGGGGAAACCGACCAGTCCGACGTCGGCCAGCAGTTTCAGCTTCAGTCGTAGGCGTTTCTCTTCGCCCGGCTCGCCCGGCTGAAATTTTCGAGGCGCGCGGTTGGTGGAGGTGACGAAGTGCGCGTTGCCCAGGCCGCCGCGGCCGCCCTTGGCCACGAGCACCCGGTGGCCCGGCACCGTGAGGTCAGCCAGCGGCAACCATTCGCCCGGCAGTTCCGGATCGGCCACGGCCACCGTGGTGCCAGGCGGCACGGGAATCTCGAGGGTTTTGCCCTTGCGCCCCGTACGCAGCACGCCCGCGCCACCTTGGCCGCGTTCGGCGCGATGTTCGGGGTTGTAGCGGAAGTGCAGGAGGGTATTGCGATGGGGATCGGCGACCAGGTAGACCGAGCCCCCGGCGCCGCCGTCGCCGCCGTCTGGACCGCCTCGAGGCACGAACTTCTCGCGGCGGAAGCTCAGACACCCGGCGCCGCCGTGCCCCGACTCCACGACGATTTCTACGTCGTCAACGAACATGTCGTCCTAAGCACCACGGGGATCGTGACGCCGGGTGCGGCACCCGTGGTCGCGATCCCCATGACGACCCGTGCGGGTCTATGCGAGCGGCAGGATGGTGACGTAACGTCCACGCGACCCGTGATCCTCGAACTTCACGGTGCCGGGGACCTTCGCAAACAGCGTGTCGTCCTTGCCGATGCCCACGTTGAGGCCGGGCCGATACTTCCGTCCCCGCTGACGGACCAGAATCGAACCGCCGGTGACGACGTTCCCGTCGAAGCGCTTCACACCCAGCCGCTGGGACTGGCTGTCGCGTCCGTTACGAGAACTTCCCTGACCTTTTTTAGTTGCCATGCCCGAATCCCATGCCGCGCCGAGCGGCAGGCCCCCTCAAGTTACTGCGCGACGATGTCGGTGATGCGCACGCGCGTCAGCGCGCTGCGGTGGCCGGCCGTGCGGCGATATTGCTTACGGCGCTTCTTCTTGAAGATCCGAACCTTCGGACCGCGATGCGCGTTGACCACGACGCCCACGACCTTGGCGCCCGCGACGGTTGGGGTGCCGGTCATGACGTCGCCGCCGTCGGTGCTGATGAGCAGCACGTGGTCAAACGACACCGAGGCGCCGGCTTCACCCGTGCCGTCCACTTCGATTTCCACACCGGGTTCCACGCGGAACTGGTGTCCTTGGGCCTGAATTACTGCAAACACGGGAGTTCTCCGTGACATCGTTGGGCCGCCGGCATGCCCCCGAATCGGGCTCCGCCCCCCGTGGGCGGTGGTAGCCGGGCCAGAACCATCAAGACTAGCAGATCTAGCGGCTGCCTGACTAGCGGCTAGGTTCTAGGGTCTAGCGGCTAGAGGATCGAACTGTGTCTCACTGCGAATCGACTGGGGTCTTGGTAGCGGGGCACCGGCAGACCAGCCCCTAGCCGCTAGAACCTAGCCGCCAGCTGTATCACTTGAGCAACGTGCGGCTGCCGCGCACCTTCTGGGCCGTCAGTGTGTTGAGGAAGCTCGGCAGGAGCCGGTCCATCAGCTCGAAGAATGACGAGAGCGGCGGGGTGGTCTGATTCGCGTTGTAGAGAATCTCTTCACGGAAGGTCTCGGTGTGCAGGGTCTCGCCAGTTCGGCCGTCGATGAAGACGAAGCTCGGGCGCAGGATGAACCCCTTGCGCTCCATGTAGGTGCGCTCTGGCTGCACGCTCCGCCGGCCCAGCGAGTCGAAGGTCTCGCGCTCGCGCTGCACGAAGCCGCTGCGCTGCTGGGGGCGGAAGAGCACCGTGCCGGTCACAATGAGCGGCTGCTGCAGCTCGTCGCCGACCTTTTTCCAGTATTCCTTGTCGGCGAAGATCTTCTCGACGGCGGCAAACTGCGCGTCGTCGCTGACCGTGCTGTCGGCAGAAGGTGGGGGGGGAGGATTCCCGGCGGCCCCACTGCCGGCCGGCTCGGCCTCTGCGCCGGCCAGACCGGCCAACGGCAAGGCGTCGGCGTCGATCACGCGGAGCGCGCCGCCTTTGTTGCGGAGCTGACTGCGGAGCAGTCGCACGGTTTCGAGATTCCCGTCGACTTCGTCGGAGCCCGCCGTGATGAACCCGGCCACGAACACCCGCGAGAACGGGCGCACGTCGATCTTCGGTTGAATCGGCGTCTCGAGCGGAATCTCGACGAAGCCGGCCGAACAGCCGCTCATGGCGGCAACGAGGATGAAGCTACTTACCGTCCTTGCGCCCAATGCGATCATTGATTTCCTTGAACAGATCGAAGTTCTGCTTGATGAGGGGGTTCGACGGTTCGATCTGCAAGGCCTTTTCGTACGCCACGCGGGCCTTGTCGAGTTCGCCCTCGTGCTCGTGGGCGATGGCGAGGTTGTTGAAGGCCTGTGCAAACGTCGGGTCGAGTTCGGTGGCCCGTTGCCACCGGTAGATCGCCTCGCGCCAGAGCCCCTTCTGGGCTACGGCAATGCCGAACTCCACCTGTTTACGAGCGTCTCCCCGCGCATCGGCGTAAGCGGGCGCTGTAACGAGCGCCGACAGCAGGAAGGCGACGACCAGAACGTTTTTCATGGTGCGTAAAGCCACTATAGCCTTCGGACTACGCACCGGCAAGAAAAGTCGGGCGACTTGTGAAGAGGGGAGCGACAGCCGCATAATCCAGAGCGCCGAGGTCAACGGCGCTGCCACGCTCGATGCGTGTGGCTCGCGTTTGCGAGCTGCCCACATGCGGAGGCGCGTATGACGGACCGAGAGGCTGTGGCCCTCGCCCTGTTCGGCTATCCCCGGCGCCGGCTTCTGGCGGCCCTGATTCGTACCTGGCTGCAGCGGCCGCTGCCCGACGTGGACACTGTGGCCGAGCGGATGCCCGGCGAGCCGATGCTCGAGTGGGCTTGCCGGTGCGCGGCCCATGCGGCACCCGCCCACGGTGCGCGCGCGCTGCTGGCCGAGGCCGACCGGGCCCTGGCCGACGGGGGGCAGCGTGGTCATGTCGCGGTCGGCCTGGGGGCGCCGGCCTATCCCGCGCCGCTGCGCGAGATTCCCGATCCGCCGCCGGTGCTGTGGGTACGAGGCGCGCCCGCGACGCTGTCGGCACCGCGGATGGTGGCGGTCGTGGGCGCCCGGGCAGCCACGCGGGCGGGGCTCGCGATTGCCACCGACATCACGGCCGGTCTGGCGGCGGCCGGCGTGACCGTGGTGAGCGGGCTGGCCCGCGGCGTGGACGGTGCGGCGCATCGGGCGGCGCTCGCGCACGGCGGCGCGACCGTTGGCGTGCTGGGTTCGGGCCTCGACCGGATCTACCCGCACGAGCACACCGATCTGGCCACCGCCATGACCGCGCAGGGCGCGGTGGTGAGCGAGCACCTGCCGGCGACACCCGCGCTGCCTCATCACTTCCCGCTGCGCAACCGGATCATCAGCGGGCTGTCGGCCGCCGTGGTCGTCGTTGAGGCCTCCGAGAAGAGCGGCTCGCTCATCACCGCGATGGCGGCGCTTGACCAGGGACGCGAGGTGATGGCGGTGCCTGGGCCGGTGGGCCCGGGCCGTCACCGCGGCGGGCACGCGCTGCTTCGCGACGGCGCCCGGCTGGTCGAGGGTGCCGGCGACGTGCTGGCCGAACTGGGGTGGGCCGTGCGGCCCTTGCACGGCTCTTCGTCCACCGGCCTGGCCCCGGACCTGGCGGCGGAGTTGGGGCTGGAACCGGCCGTAGAAGATTTTTCTATGGACGAGGTGGCCGTGGCCACCGGACGGCCAATTGCCGCCATAAGTGCCCGTTTCGGGGCCCTGGAAATCGAGGGCCGGATCCAGCGGATTGGCGCCGGGCGTTTCGTGGGGAGCCAGAATCGCGTGCTAACGTAAGCGGTTCTTGAGGTCCGCCGTCCCACATGCCTAAGCCCCTGGTCATCGTTGAGTCGCCCGCCAAAGCCCGCACCCTGTCCCGGTTCCTGGGGGACGACTACCGGGTCGAAGCCAGCTACGGGCACATCCGTGACCTGCCGGACTCGGCGGCCGAGGTGCCCAAAGACATCAAGGGCAAGTCGTGGGGCCGGATGGGGGTCGATACCGACGGCGACTTCACCCCGCACTACGTGGTGCCGGCCGACAAGAAGAAGCACGTGCAGTCGCTCAAGGACGCCGTCAAGGGCGCCTCCGAAGTCATCCTGGCGACCGACCCCGACCGCGAAGGCGAGTCGATCAGCTGGCACCTCGAGCAACTGCTGAAGCCCAAGGTGCCGGTGCGCCGCATCCACTTCCACGAAATCACCGAAGAGGCGATTCGCGAGGCTCTCGACCACGCGCCGGAAGCCGTGAACCAGAATCTGGTGCGCGCGCAGGAGAGCCGGCGCATCCTCGATCGCCTCTACGGCTACACCCTGTCGCCCGTGCTCTGGAAGAAGGTGCAGACGGGCCTCAGTGCCGGCCGCGTGCAGAGCGTGGCCGTGCGGCTCATCGTGGAACGCGAAGAAGAGCGCCTCGCGTTCCGTAAGGCGAGCTACTGGGACATCGAAGCGACGCTCAAGAGCGCGGTCGGCGGCGAGTTCCCGGCCACGCTCATCAAGGTAGCGCAGAAGCGGATTGCCATCGGCAAGGACTTCACCGACCGCGGCGTCCTGCAGTCCACGACCGTGACGCTGCTCGATCAGGCGCGGGCCGAGGCCCTGACCGACGGCCTCAAGCGGCACATGCCGTGGACGGTCACGAGCGTCGAGGAGAAGCCCGCCACGCAGCGTCCGTCGGCGCCCTTTACGACCTCCACGCTGCAGCAGGAAGCCAACCGCAAGCTGGGCTTCTCGTCCGACCGCACGATGAGCGTCGCGCAGCGGCTGTTCCAGGGCATCGACATCGGCGGCGGCGATATCGAAGGGTTGATCTCGTATCACCGCACCGACTCGACCACCCTGAGTGACAGGGCGCTGGCGGAAGCGGGCCACGCCGTGCGCGAGATGTACGGCAAGGAGTACTACCGCGGGCCGCGCCAGTACCAGACCAAGGTGCGCAACGCCCAGGAAGCGCACGAAGCCATTCGTCCCACCGACTTCCGCCGCACGCCGCAGTCGCTCGAACGCGTGCTCGAAAGCGACGAGCTGAAGCTCTACGAGCTCGTCTGGAAGCGCGCCGTCGCGTCGCAGATGTCCGATGCGCAGCTGCTGCGCACCGCCATCGAGATCACCGGGCTGTCGGTCGACGAGCAGCCCTGTGTGTTTTCGGCCAGCGGCAAGGCGATCGAGTTTGCCGGCTTCCTGCGGGCCTACGTGGAAGGCAGTGACGATCCGTCGGCCGAACTCGGCGAGCAGGAAACGATTCTGCCGAAGCTCACCGTGGGCGACCGCGTGCACGCCCCCGACCGGCTCGACGAAAGCCTGTATCTCAAGTCGGTCACGCCCAAGGGGCATGAGACGTCGCCACCGGCACGCTACACCGAAGCGTCACTCGTGAAGCGCCTCGAAGAAGAGGGGATCGGCCGCCCGTCCACCTACGCGCCGACCGTCGCCACGATTCAGCGTCGCGGCTACGTGAGCAAGCAGGGCAAGGCGCTCGTGCCGAGCTTCACCGCGTTTGCCGTCACCCGCCTGCTGCGCGAGCACTTCGCCGACTACGTCGATGTCGGGTTCACCGCCGAGATGGAAGAGATGCTCGACGAGATCTCGAACGGCAAGAAAGACTGGCTCGACTTCATCAAGGCGTTCTACCGCGGCGACGGCAAGCACACCGGGCTCGAAACCATCGTGGCCGGCAAGGACAAGTCCATCGACTATCCGATGCTCGACCTGGGCGCCGACCCGGAATCGGGCAAGCACGTGCGTGTGCGCATCGGGCGCTACGGCCCGTTCCTGCAGTTGGGCGAGACGAGCGAAGACGCGCCGCGCGCGTCGGTGCCCGAGGACATGAGTCCGGCCGATCTCACGCTGGACGAAGCGCTCAAGCTGCTCAAGGCCAAGGCCGCGGGCCCGCGCTCACTTGGCGCCGATCCCACGAGCGGCCTGGCCGTGTACGTGATGCACGGCCGCTTCGGCCCGTACGTGCAGCTGGGCGAGAACCCCGAGAAGGGCAGCAAGGACAAGCCCAAGCGCGCGTCGCTTGACCGCGAGATGTCGGAAGACACCGTGTCGCTACCGGAGGCGCTGCGGCTGCTGTCGCTGCCGCGCGAATTGGGGCTCGCCGACGACGGCCAGATGATCCTGACCAACCGCGGCCGGTTCGGTCCCTACGTGCAGATTGGCCCCGAGTACCGTTCGCTTGAAGCCGACGACGACGTCTACACGATCACACTCGAGCGCGCCAAAGAGCTGATCGCCAAGCCCAAGGGGCAGCGACGGCAGCGCGCGGCCGCGACGGAACTGAAGGCGCTTGGGCCGCATCCCACTGGCGGTGCGCCGGTGCGCATCCTGGATGGGCGCTACGGACCCTATGTGACCGACGGCACGACCAATGCGTCGCTGCCCAAGGGCACGGCGCCCGAGTCGCTCACCATGGCGCAGGCCGTGGAACTGATGAACGCGCGCGCCAGTCTGCCCTCGTCGAAGAAGCGCGCGCCGATTCGCGGCGCGGCCGGGCGCGGCGCCGGTGGACGCGGACGCGGCGCGGCGAAGTCGGCGGCAAAGGCCGCGCCGAAGTCGGCGGCGCCAAAGCGCGCGAAGAAGACGTAGGTGCTCAGAACTTGACCCCGTACCGCACCGCGACGCCGCGGCCGGGCGCGTCCATGCCCCAGCTCAACCCGCGGTAGTTCTCGTCGGTCAGGTTCTCGAGATCCACGACCACTTCGTGCCGGCCGGCCCGCATGCCGAACCGCGCGCCGACAGCGGCATAGCCGGGGATGGCCGTAAAGAGCGACGATGACGTGGCGGTGCCGAGCACGCGTGTCGTGATCTGCGCCAGCGTCTCGCCCGTCACCGTCAACACGTCGTCGGCCGTGCCTGCCACGCCGTCGGCGCCGGCGCCGATCCAGCCGCGATT